>JARKQO010000358.1 GCA_029974855.1 Eubacteriales bacterium | reverse complement strand
CCCGAACCCACGGCTCTGCCCAAGTCCACGGCGGCCAAACCCACCCAAACACCCGTGGAAGGCACACCTACCGCATCCGCGGCAGAAAGTGCCGGGCCGTTTACAGCGGTGCTGAAAGATGGGCAGCCTCTCAAGGGCATTACCGATTTGTGGGTGTCGCCGGATGGGGAGGTGTGGGTCAGCGCGGCCAGCGGGGTGTTTGTGGCGGGTGAGCAAGAATGGGTGGAACAGTTGGACACCCCCGCGGACGCGATCTTAGGCGCAGACAGCCGCGGCTGGGTGTGGGTGGTGTTGGAGGGGGGCGCGGTGATGGGCGCTTTGGCCCCCGGCGAATGGATCTTCTACGGCGAGGCGGAAGGCTGGCTGCCGCTGCCGGAACCGGAGTACCTGAGTCCCGGCCTGGCGGATGAGATTGTGGAGGGGCCGGAGGGGGATCTGTGGCTGGCGACGGGCATGGATGAGGTGAGGCGTTTTTCGCGGGCCAACAACCGCTGGACGGGGCTGGATCACCGCGCGCTGAACTTCCCCGAACAGGATACCAACGGGTATCAGGGCTATTTCCTGACGGATGTGAGCGTTTCGAGCGCGGGCACGGTGTGGGTGGGGGGCTGCGTGGGCAAGGGTGAGGCGCTGGAAGGCGCAGGGATTGCGCGCTACTCCAACGGCGAATGGAACCCCATTCTGGCTGCGGAGGGGGCCTGCGTGCTGGATATGGTGGTGGACCGGCAGGGCACGGCCTACGCCGGAACCTACGATGTGCTGCTGCGCTATAACCCGAACAGCGGCAACTGGGGTAAGGAGTACTTCCCGGACGGCATCAACCGTACCTATTTGGTGCACCGTGTGGCCGTGGATCCGCAGGACAGGCCCTGGATGGCGGCCTGGCGGCGGGGTGGGGCCAGCCTGGAAGGCTCCACGGTGATATTCCACATGGAGCGCAAATACGGCTGGATGCGCGTGTATGAAACCACGGGAGCCGAACCGACGAGCTGGGCTATTCTGCCGGATGATGCGGGGTATTTGAGCGCGGGCGGTAAAGTGCTGCTGTGGAAGCAGCGCACCTTGAGCGAAGTGGGCGAACTGCGGGCGGGTTTTGTGCGCCTGGCGGTGGACGGCAAGGGGCGGCTCTTTGCGGCGGCCTTGGGTGGTGAAGACGAAGGGTTGTGGGTCTTGCAGCCGTGAGGCCCGCGGGGAGAAGAGGCGCGTATGACGAGCAGCAGCGTGGTGGTGTTGTGTGTGACGGGCATTTTGGGCCTGTTTGGCCTGTTCCTGGTGGGCATGGGCGGCATGGTGCTGCGGCAGGGGATCAAAAGCCGCCGCTGGGCCAGCGTGGAAGGGGAGGTGACCTACAGCGAGGTGGTGGAGCGCCGTCAGGTGACCGCGCGGGATGAAACCGTGCG
>JARKQO010000341.1 GCA_029974855.1 Eubacteriales bacterium | reverse complement strand
GCGGACCTTCGCAGCTGCCGTTTGATCTTCTCCGAGAGCGACGGCCTGCCGGGCCTCATCGCCGACGCCTTTGGGGACGTAATTGTGCTGCAGAATACCTGCCTGGGCATGGAGGCCTTTCAGCAGGATATTGTGGACGCTTTGGTGGGGGAATTGCATCCCCGCTGCGTCTATGCCCGCAACGACGTGCCTGTGCGCGGCCTGGAGGGCATGGAGCAAACCACCGGCCCGCTGTACGGCGAAGCGCCCCAGCGGGTGGAGATGGTGGAAAACGGCGGGCGGTGTTGGGTGGATGTGAAGGAAGGGCAAAAGACGGGCTTTTTCCTGGACCAAAAGGAAAACAGGGCCGCCATCGCCCCCTTTGTGAAGGGAGCCACGGTGCTGGATTGCTTCACCCACACGGGGAGCTTCGCCCTTCATGCCGCCCGCTACGGCGCGGCGGAGGTGACCGGGGTGGACATCAGCGAGGCCGCCTGCGCCTTTGCCACGGAAAACGCCAAGCTGAACGGCTTTGAGAGCACCGTGCGCTTTGAATGCGCCAACGCCTTTGATTATCTGCGCCAGGCCCAGGACAGCCACCGGCAGTACGATGTGGTGATCCTGGACCCTCCGGCCTTTACCAAGACCCGCTCGGCTGTGGCCGGGGCCTTAAGAGGCTACAAGGAAATCAACCTGCGGGGCATGAAGCTGGTGAAGGACGGCGGGTACCTGGTCACCTGCGCCTGCAGCCATCACGTGCTGCCGCCGATGTTTATGGAGATGCTTTGCGACGCCCAAAAGGACGCCCGGGTGCTGCTGCGGCAGGTGGAATACCGCACCCAGGGCCGGGACCATCCCATCTTGCCCGCCGCGCCGGAGACCCAGTATCTGAAATGCGGGATCTTTCAGGTGTTCAAGTAAGGGGAGGCTGCGGCTGCCGGAGCGCCGGGCCATGCCTTGCCTTGCCGGGCCCAAACCTGCCGCGCCCCAAGCTTACCGCACCCCAAAGAACATGGTTTCCTCGATTTTCAGATCGCTGTCCTTTTGCACCAGCTTCAAAATCCGCGCCTTGTCC
>JARKQO010000338.1 GCA_029974855.1 Eubacteriales bacterium | reverse complement strand
GGAAAACCTCCCGGGCGTAGGCGGCCAAAGTGGCGGCGCTGCCGTCGGCGGCCACCGGCCCGCCGTGGAAGTCCCGCTCCAGGTAGTGGGTAGCGCCCAGAATGTAATCAAACCGGGCCCTGTTCTGGGCCTTTTTCTCCGGGGGGGTCAAGGCGTCCTGCTCCAGGCCCACCCACAGCCGCAGGCCCCCCCGGTCCAGCAGGTCCTCCTGGGCGGCCCGAAGCTGGCGCTCGTAGGCCTCCTGCTTGCCATGGCTCATGGAATAGGCGAAGTCAAAGTTTTGGTCCCCGTGGCCGGAGAAGCCCAGGCTCACAAAGCCCAGGCGCTGGGCCGCCCGGATCATCTGGGGGATGCCGCTGACGCCGTCGCAGTAGGGGGTGTGGGTATGGGCGTTGGAACGAAATCTCATGGCGCTCACCTCATGGACGGGGGTCGGTCCCTATGGGTTCCATCAGGGCCTCAAAGCGCAGGGCCAGCTGGGGGTAGGCGTAGCGCTCCACAGCCCGGGGGTCCGGGTCGAAGGGAAGGGGCTGCCCGGCCAGGAAGGCCCGGCACAGGGTCCGCAGATAGGCCTTCAGCCCGGCGTAGCTGTCCGGCCCGCCCATCCGCTCCCAGCAATAGCCGGCCCGGGTCTGGGCCAGCAGCCGGGCGGCCTCGCTGTGGGGCACCTCCCCGGTGATGCAGCAGATCACGGGCCTGTTCAGCAGCAAAGCCTCCAGCAGCTTGCCGGGCAAGATGCCCAGGTGCTTGGGGTTGTTCCAGGCGGCGGCCAGCAGCGCCTGGGCGGAGCGCTGCAAGGCCAGGGCCCGGTCCCTGGGCAGCAGCCCGTGGTTGCGGGCCCGGCCCTCCAGCCCGAATTCGGCGGCCTGGGCGGCAAAGCAGGCCCAGTCGGTCGGCTTGCCCGCAAAATCCAGCCGCAGGCGGTCCGGGTCCATGTCCCCCTCCCGGATCAGCTCCGTAAGGGCCCTGAAGAAGGGCCGCAAATCCGCCTGGGAGCGGTACATCTGGCCGCAATAGGCAAAGGAAAGGCAGTCCCCCGGGGGTCGGGCGGCAGGGGTGTCAGGGGCTGCGGGAGCGGAAGGCAAGTCCGGCAAATCCTCCGGGTCAAAGCCGTTGGTGATGACCTGGGCCTGGGGCAACATCCCCATGACGGTGAGCAGGCCCTCCGTAGCCCCGGTGATGGCGTCCGCCTGTTCCTTTACCCGGCGGGCATAGGCCCGGGCGGCCCCCCGCTGCCAGGCAAAGGGGTATTCCACCGCGTCCCGGAAATCCGCGATCCACCACCGGGCCAGGCCCCGGGCCTTGGCCTTGGCGGCGATCTGATGGGCGCTGTGGGGCCCGTAGCTGGAGAGTACCACGTCAAAGGGCCCGGCGCTGGCCTCCAGGACCTTCACGGTCCTCCAGCCCCGGCGGGCGAAGCTCCGGTCCGCCAGCCGGGCCAGCAGCAGGTACAGGGCGTCCAGCAGCTTGGCAAGGGTTCTGGGGCGGGGCGGAGCGCTTTGGGGGGCGGCGGGGCCGGGGGAGCTGCCCGCAGAATCCCGCTGCCGGGCCTTAAACTCCCGCAGGGGGTTCCACTCCCGCACCACATGAACGTCAGCCAGCTCCCTCAGGTCCCGTTCCAAAGTGGGGTCCGCAACGCCCCCCAGCCCGGCCCCGCACAGCACCGTCACCTGATGCCCCAGCCGGCTCAAATACTTGGCGATCTTGGTGGGCCGCACCGCCCCGATAATGTTCTGGGGCGCGAAGCAATAGCTTACGATCAGCACCCGCCGGGGGCGCTGCCCCTTCATTTGATCCCCCATCTCTCAATCCTCCTGTACACGGGCCGCTTCCTGGGGAAACAGCAAAGGCAGCAGGGCCTCGCTGCGCCAGGAGACCTCCCAGCACTCCTGGGCGGCCCGGCCCATGGCCAGGGCCTCCTCCCGGGGCAAAGCCGCCAAGCGCGCCAAAGCCTCCCCCACGGCCCGGGCCCCCCCGGCCGGGTCGTACAAAAGGCCGAAGCGCTCCTCCACCAGCTCGGGAATGCCCCCCACCTTGGGGGCCACCACCGGCATGCCAAAGCGCATGGCCTCCATGATGGACACGGGCACCCCCTCCATGGCGCTGGTGTTCACAAAGGCGTCAAAGCCCCTCTCCCGGTAGGCTTCCTCCACCTGGGCGGGGGTCAGGGCCCCCGTGATCTCATAGGAAACCCCCGGCTTATCCCCCAGCCTGGAGGCGGCATAGGCCCGCAGCTCCGGCTCCAGGGGCCCGCCCCCCAGGTGGGTCCAGTGGAGCGACGGCCCCTGCCAGGCGGCCAAAGCGTCCACCAGCAACGGAAGCTGCTTGATTTCCAAAATGTTGGCGCAGCTCACCAGCTGAAAAACCCCCCGTTCCCCCTTCCCGGCCCAAAAGGGCGGCTCCCTGTCCTCGCCAACAGGCTCCCCTCCGGAGCCCAGGGCCGCCAGCTTCACGTTCTCCGGGGGGGTGAACTCCCGGCCGTAGGCCAGGTATTGCTCCCGGGCCCGGTGGCTGATGAAGTACAGCTCCTCCGCCTGTCCGGCGATGAAGGTCTTCATCAGGTAAGGGTTCATGGGGTTGCGCCCGGGGTCGATGTCAAAGGCGTGGCCCCGGACGATGAACCGGGCCCCGGGATGCCGGGCCTTGCTCAGGGCCGCCCCGTAGGCGTCGTAGCTCATCCAATAGGCGTACAGGGTGGTCCCGGCCTCCGCCAGGCCCCGGAGCCAATACTCCGTCCACAGGTGGAGCTTGCGGCCCCGGATGGCAAACAGCAGCAGCTTCATCCCGTTCACCGGGTTCAGCTTCCCCTCCTGCCCCAGGCGGCGCAGCTCCCGCCAAAGCTCCCGGTCCCCCAGGACCCGGAAAGCCCCCCGGAGGGCCGCGGCCCCGGGGGCGGCGGTGCGGATGGGCCCGGGGGCCTCCCGGGTCAAATCCGCCACCCCATAATAGCTTACCATCAGCACCCGGTCAAAATGCCGCCGCAGCCAGGGCAGCTCCTGGGTCAAAAAGGGGTCCGCATTGCCCCGGGCGTCCACGCCGCAGTTGCTGATATAAATCAGGGTCCGTTGCTCTTTCATAGGTCCAGCCTTTCCAGCACCCCTGCCATCACGCTTTGCCAGGCCATGTGCCGCCGGGCATAGGCCCGCATCAGGCCGGGGGCCTCCGGGTCCGCCTTGGCCCGCCGGGCAAAGGCGATGATCTCCCCAAGGGGCAGGGGGCTTTCGTCATGGGGCACCCGCAGGCAGAAGCGGGGGTTGTCCGGTATGGTGGGGTCCTTGGCCGCGTACACGAAGGGCAGGCCCCGGGCCATGTACTCCCGCTGCTTCAAGGGCATGCCGCTTTCCAGGCCGAAGCGGAACATGGCCAGGCTGCCCAGCCCCACGTCGCAGGCGGCCGCCACGGCGTCCAGCTCCTCCCCGTGCAGGGGCCCGTGAAAGATCACCCGGTTCTCCAGCCCCAGCTTCTGGGCCAGCCCCTGTAAGACCGCCAGGGCCCCGTCCCCCTCGCCCCCCACCAGATGCAGATACACCGGGACAGGGCCCCGGTATTCCGCCATGGCCCGCAAAACCCTGTCATAGCCCTGGGAGCCTGTCATGCTGGCCACCGCCAGCAGGTGTACCGCCTCCTGCCGGGCATTGGGAACATGGAGGGGAAAGCTGTCCACGTCCACGCCGTTCAGGATGTTCATGGCCGGGCGGCCCTCAATCTCCCCGCCGCAGGGCTGGCCGATGGCGGTGTACAGGTCGATCAAAGGGCTCAGCCTTTTCAGCACCCGGTCCGCGTAGGCGAACACCGGGCGGCGCAGCAAAGAGCGGCGGTTCTCCTGATCCCTGGGAAAGGTGGGAAACTCCATCACCAGCTTGCCCCCCTGGGCCTTGAAGGCCTCCATGGCCCCCGGGGCGTTGCCAAAGGTGGGCATGTAGCGCCAGTAGAGCAAATCCACCTTCCGGGTTTTCAGGACCTCCCTGACGGCCCGCATCAAATCCACGAAGATCAAAGTATGGTCATAGCCGGGAACCCCGGTGAGCCGGGTTTTCAGCAGTAGCTCCCGGCCCCTTTCCCCCACCAGCCACATCCCCTCCCGGTCCCAGCCGACGCACTCCGCCTGATGCCCCAGGGCCCGCACAGCGGCCATCTGCCCGTCAAACTTGCCCTTGAGGTTCTCCCGCAGATGGAGGGGGTATTTCATCACAAACAGGCAATAGGCCATGCTTACCCCTCCCCCGCTTCCAATTGGCCCCGGTACAGCCGGGCCATTTCCTCCAGCACCCGGGGCAGCCCGTATTCCCGGATGAACGCCCGGTTGCGGCGGCCCATGTCCAGGCGCAGGGGCTCGTCCTCCAGCAGCCGGGCGATGTCCCGGGCAAAGCCCTCCGCATCCAAAGGCGGCCGCAGAACCCCGCCGCCGCTTTCCCCGATCAAATCCCGGTTGCCCCGCACCGCCGAGGCCGCGCAGGGCAGCCCGGCGGCCATGGCCTCCATCAAGGACACCGGCAGACCCTCCTGAAAGGAGGGGAAGAAAAACAAATCCGAGGCCTTCAGCAAGGCGGGCACGTCCCGGCGAAAGCCCAAAAACAGCGTCCTTTCGGCCATGCCCAGCTCCCGGGCCAAGGCCTCCAGGGGCCGGGCCAGCTCCCCCACCCCGCAAAAAAGCACCCAGGCCTGGGGCAGCTTTGCCATGGCCCGGAGCACCGTCTCATGGTTTTTCCGGGGAATATGCTCCCCCACGGTAATCACCACGGGAGCGCCAGGGGGCACCCCCAAGGCCTCCCGCAGGGCCTCCCGGTCCGCCGGGGCCTCAAAGCGGGCCAGATCGATGCCCACCCCCCGCACCAAAGCCGTTTCCCCGGCGGGGAATTTCTGGGCCCGCCGGTAATCCTCCCGGTTGATGGTGATCAGCAAATCCGTATACCGGGCCAGCCACCGCTCCGCCGGGTAATACAGCAGCCAGTGGGCCGCTCCGGCCCCTGTGAAGAAGTGGAAGCCGTGGGCCGTATACACCACCCGGGTTCCTCCGCCCCGGGCCTGCCGGGCCGCCAGCCGGGCCAGCATGCCCCCCACGGGGGTATGGCAATGGACCAAGGCATAATCCCCCTGGTCAATCATCTCCTTCAATTGCCGGTAGGCCGCCAGGTTCCCCCTGGACAGGGGGTTCCGCTCAAAGGCCATGTCCACATAGCGGTCGCAGAAGGGCACCTGGGGCCGGTCCTCCCCGGTGTCGTTGCGGGCGCACAGGTGCACCTCGTAGCCCTGTTCCTGAAACCAGCGCATGTAGGGCAGATGGAACACCAGAATATGCCCCCGCAGCACCGTGGCCACAAAAAGGACCCGCTTGCTCATGGCCCCTCCTCCGTCCGGCGGATGGTTTCCGCGAAATCCATGGGGGCTTCCTCCGGAAAATCCCCGCTCATGGCCCGGTCATAGGTGAGGCTGCCAAACAGCTTGCCCACCACGGCCACCCGGGGGGCCAGCAGATGAAGCAGCCAGCCCAGCCCCCGGAACTGCCAAACCCGCTTGCCCCGGGCCCGGGCGATCTCCCGCACCAGGTCGTCGGTGCTGACGTACTCACTGTTTTGGGGAAAGAACAGCCCGCCCCGGCCGCTTTCCATGAGCCGGGTCAAAAAAGCGGTAAGGACATCGATGTAGAGCATGCTGCGCCGGTTCCCCACCTTGGGAAACAGGAGCGCTTTTTGCACCAAAGCCGAAAGCCGGGGATAGTTGCCCCGGCAGCCCTTTCCGTAGACCATGGGGGGCCGAAGCACCGCCACCGCGAAGCTCTCCGCCGCCAGGGCCCCCAAGGCCCTCTCCGCCTGGAGCTTGCTTTTGCCATAATGGGTGCCGGGGCAGGGGGCGGTCTGGGCGGTGATGTGCCCCGTGGTGAGGCCGTACACGCTCATGGAGCTCAAAAAGACAAACTGCCGCACCCCCTCGGCCTTGGCCTTTTTGGCCACGGCCACGGCCAGGTCCCGGTTCACGGCATAGTATTCCTGGGCCTCTTCCTCTGTCTCCCGCCGGTGGGCGATGCCCGCCACGTGGAGCACCGCGTCGTACCCCTGAAAGGAAATCTCCCGCCAGGCCTCGCCCCGCACGTCCACCGTCCGGGGGGCCTGGCCCGTGGCGGCCTGCCAGTGGGCCGCCGTCTCCTGGCCGATATAGCTTCCCGCCCCGGTAATCAGCAGCCTGGTCATTGGTCCTCCCCCATCCGCTTGGCGGCGTAATGCTTGCCCTCTCTCCCCTCGGCGATGCCCTCCCGGTTGAACACCTTCACCACCGTCAGCGCAAGGCATTTCAGGTCCAGCAGGGGGCCCACGTTCTGGGCGTATTCCCCGTCCCGCAGCGCCTTTTTCTCCAGGCTCAGCTCGTCCCGGCCGTTCACCTGGGCCCAGCCGGAGAGCCCGGGCCGCACCCCGTTGGCCCCGTACTGGTCCCGCAGGGCCACCAGGTCCTCCTGGGTCCAAAGGGCCGGCCTGGGGCCGATCAGCGACATGTGCCCCAAAATCACGTTCAGCAACTGGGGAAGCTCGTCGATGCTGGCGGCCCGCAGCACCCGGCCCACCGGGGTAATGTGGCTGTCCGCGTCCCGCAGCAGATGGGTGGGCACGTCCGGGGGGGTGTCGGTATACATGGTGCGGAATTTCCAGATGCGGAAGGGAGCCTTGTCC
>JARKQO010000324.1 GCA_029974855.1 Eubacteriales bacterium | reverse complement strand
GCCGAACTCGTACTCGGCATACGCCGCGGCCCAGCTGTCCTGCACCACGGAGGGCCGCAGGCCCAGTTCCCGCTCAAACAGATCGGCCATGGGCAGCTGTACCGCGCCAAACAGGTTGGGGCAGTAGCGCACCACGCCGGTTTTCCATTCCACGGTGCCGGGCACCCCCACGCCCAAGCCCTCCACCTGGGAAAGGGCCACCCCGGCCTGGGCCAGCAGCGCGCGCAGCGCGCCGCAAAGCTCCGCTACGAAAGCCTCCTGGCCCCGGTCGATGGACGGCGTAGGCATCACGCTTGTGCGCAGGACGGCACCGCTGCCCTCCAGCAGCCCCAGCCCTGTCTTGGTACCTCCCACATCGATCCCCACGCGGTATCCCGGCATGTCGAACCCTCATCCTTCAGCCATATCCGCCCCGCACCCGGGGGCATGGCGTGTTATTGGGTATACGGAATAAACATTTGCCGTACCTTGGATCGGTCGGCTTTGGCCGGCCCGAACGGTGAAACGGCAAACGTTCTATGCTTGCGGTTATGCTATGGACGGCGACCCTTTCCCCTGCGCTCCACGCCCATTTTTCGGTTGCGTAACCGATTACATTTTTATGTGCTTATATTTTACATCATAAAAAAACCGTTGTCAATCCGTTATGGCTGTGTTACACTAAAAAAAAGCGAATTTTGGTGGAATCGAAAATGCCAGTTGATGAAGCGAAGGAACTCAGCCTGGAGGCCCTTGACGCACTGCCGCAACCGGAACCCGAAGGCATCCGCCGCACCCTTGCCCAAGCCCTTGCGGGGCTCGGGCGCAAGATCGTGGTGCTGGATGACGACCCCACGGGCATCCAGACCGTACACGGCGTATCCGTCTATACCACGTGGGATCAGCAAACATTGGTGGAGGGCTTTTTGGAGCCCGGGCCGATGTTTTTCATCCTGACCAATTCCCGGGGGCTCACCGCCGGCCAGACGGAAGCGCTCCACCGGGAAATCGCCGCCCATATCGTACCGGCGTCCCGCGTAAGCGGCAAGGATTATCTGGTGGTCATCCGGGGGGATTCCACGCTGCGGGGGCATTATCCCCTGGATACCCAGACCCTGCGGGACGCGCTGGAGGCTTTGGGCGGCAAGCGCTATCACGGCGAGGTGATCCTCCCCTATTTCCGGGAGG
>JARKQO010000317.1 GCA_029974855.1 Eubacteriales bacterium | reverse complement strand
AGCGCCCGATGGTCAGCAAGCGCCCCCGTGTTCAATAGCATTCCGGGGCTAGCGGAGCCTATTGATGCCAAAGGGTATCATACCAAATTCCGCCTGGGCTTGTCAAGGACAAATCCGGCGAAGAAGCGGATTTTTCGGGGGATGCCCGCTTGGGAGCAAAGCCTTTGGGATCAAGCCTTTGCCCCAGGGCCTTTGAGCCAAAGCTCCCTTACAGCCGGTACTCCGCCAGGGGCTCCCCCTCCAAAGACTTGATGGCGAACACCCCGTTTTCGTAGACCATGTAGCTCCCAGGCTGGCCCTCCTTGGGCAAAGCGGCGGAGCCGGGGTTCAGGTACACGTAGTCCGCCTGGGGGAACACCCCGTGGAGATGGGTGTGCCCGTGGATCAGCACGTCCCCGGGTTGGTGGGGCGGGGGCGTGGAGATGTTCCACAAATGGCCGTGGGTGACGAAGGCGGTGCGGCCTCCCGGCAGGGGCAAGGGCAGGTAGTCCGCCATGATGGGGAAGTCCAGCACCATCTGGTCCACCTCGGCGTCGCAGTTGCCCCGCACCGCCAAAGGGGCGGGGGAAACCGCGTTCAGCATGGCCAGCACGGCTTTGGGATCGTAGCGGTCAGGCAGGTCGTTCCGGGGGCCGTGGTAGAGCAGATCCCCCAGCAAAACCAGCCGGTCCGCCCGCTCCGCCTCCAGCCGGGCCAGCACCGCCTGGCAGGCGGAGGCGCTGCCGTGCAGGTCCGACGCGAAAAGGTATTTCATGGGAAGGCTCCTTTCAGGGAAGGGCTCAGGCTCAGGCCGGGGGGGTTACGCCTCCAGGTCTATGTCAAGTTCCAGCAGCACGGGGCAGTGGTCGCTGCCGAAGATGTCGGAATGGATATCCGCTATAGTGATCTTATCCGCCAGGCGCCGGCTTACCAGAAAATAGTCGATGCGCCAGCCCACGTTTTTGGCCCTGGCGTTGCCCATGTAGCTCCACCAGCTGTAGCGGTCCCTTTCCTCCGGGTGCAGGTGCCGGAAGGTGTCCACAAAGCCCCGCTCCAGCAGGGCGGTCATCTTCTCCCGCTCCTGGGGGGTGAAACCCGCGTTGTTCACGTTTTCCTTGGGGCGGCGGATGTCGATCTCCCGGTGGGCCACGTTCATGTCCCCGCAGACGACGACGGGCTTTTTGGCGTCCAGGCCCGCAAGGA
>JARKQO010000261.1 GCA_029974855.1 Eubacteriales bacterium | reverse complement strand
ACCCGGCAGCCGGCCAGCCTGCAGGTCTGCGTGCTGCTGGACAAGCGAGCGCACCGGCTGCTCGATATTGACGTGGCCTATCGGGGCTTTGCGCTGCACGACGAGTATGTGGTGGGGTACGGGCTGGATCACCGCCAGCGCTACCGTAACCTGCCGGTAGTCGGAGTGCTCAAGCCCGAGTGCTATTAGAATTATGATGGGGATTTTGCAGGGGGGTGGGCTTTGCCCACCCCCCTGTAAAATCCCCATCCCTGAGGCACGAAAAAGGGCCCCAAGTAACCTTCCGACACCACCGAGTTTCCGCTGGCCTACTGCCGGCCCTCTTGCGAGAGCGGGACACCTTGGGTTGGTTCGGTTGCCTCCACGGTTAGTGAAGAGCGCCGGCCAACTTGCAGTTACCTTCAGCCAGCTTCCCCGTCGATGGCTCTTAGGGCTTCTTGGGGCCCCTTTTCGAGGGTCCCAAGTAACCTTACGCCACTGCAGCGTTTCCACGGACTTACTGCCCACTCCGAAGAGCAGAAACCCTCGGTTGGCTCACCGGGCGCAAGCTTTCACCTGTACCCAGCCCTGTGGGCCTCCAGGCTCATCACCTTTCTTCCCACTAACGGTTGCTGCCCCGTTGCCGGGGAGCGCCGCTGACCAACTTACGGCCCTCTTCGATCCGCTTCCCTCACTGCAGCGCTTGGAGCTGCTTGGGACCCTCCTACTCAAGGTCCAGGTAGCCTTAAAGACATCCGGCGTTTCCACGGACTTACTGCCTATTCCTCTTGCGAGGATAGAGCACCTTGGGTTGGCTCGCCCGATGATAAGCACGATCGGCTCATCGTTGGCTTGTGGGCTTCCAGGCTCATCACCTTTCTTCCCACTGACGGTCGGTACCACTGTTTCCAGGGGAACGCCGCTGGCCAACTTACGGCATCCTTCAGCCCGCTTCACTCACAGGTATCTCAAGGCCCCTTGGTCCTCTTCCCCTTGTACAGGTCCAAGTAGACTGCCGACCCTTTCGCTGTTTCCACCGGCCTACTTACTCATCCCCTTTCGGAGTTGAGACCTTTGGGCTGGCTCGCCAGTGGTCTCGGCTTTCGCCAAGGCTTGGTTTGTGGGCTTGTAAGCTCTCGCCTTTAGACCCACTTACGAGCGTTGACTCTGTTGCTCAGGGGCAACGTCGCTCGCCAGCTTGCAGTTGTTTTCAACCGGGTTCCCCACACAAAAGTCCTTACGGCTCCTCAGTCCCCTTACAGCCGCCAGTATACCATCCCAGGTGGGCTGCGTCAAGGGTCCGCCGGGCGTGAAGGTATAGGGCAGGAGCGGGGGCCCAACCGGTTGGGGCAGGGCGCC
>JARKQO010000233.1 GCA_029974855.1 Eubacteriales bacterium | reverse complement strand
CCCCTACCTCCAGGGGTTCGACTATGTCCAGCCCCTGTACGACTTCAAGGACAAGATTTTCCACATCCACTTCAAGGACATCAAAATCTACCAGGACAAGCTGAACCAGTACGGCATGTTCTCCTACCCGGCCCTGTGGCATTCCCCCAAGCTGCCCGGCCTGGGCGGCGTGGACTTCGGCGCTTTCTGCTCGGCCTTAAACGACATCCGCTACCAGGGCTTCGCCTGCATCGAGGTGGAGGACAGGGCCTTCGAGGGCTCCTTGGAGGACGTGAAAAGCGGCATCGAGCAAAGCTACCGCTACATGAAGCAGTTTCTATAAACAGCCGTGGGCGGGCTTGGCTCCGGAAACCCCGGGGTCTGCCCGCCCGCCGCGAGGGAGGAAGCATATGCTAAGCGTGGGAATCTTTACCGGGTACTACCCCTACGACGTGGACGAGGTGATCCGCCGGATCAAGGCCGCCGATTTCAACTGCGTGCAGCTGGACGTATCCTTCAAGGACTGCGACGCGGCCAAGGGCCAGCTCACCCGGGAAAAGGCCATCGAAATTCGCAACAAGTTCCGGGACGCCAACCTGCCCGTGGTGTGCGTGTCCGGCTACACCAACTTCATTCATCCGGACCCGGCCAAGCGCCAGGCCAACATCGACTACCTGAAAACCATGATCCGCTTTGCCCGGGACTTGGGCTGCACCTACGTGGCCAGCGAAACCGGCACCTACAACGAGGAAAGCGACTGGGTGTGGGACCAGCGCAACGGCACCGGGGCCGTGTACCAGGAGACCCTGGCCGTGGTAAAGGACATTGTGGCCTACGCCGCCCAGCACGGGGTCACCTTCCTCATCGAAAACTACGTCAACAACGTCATCGGCTCCGTAGCCCAGGTGAAGCGCCTGTTTGCCGACGTCGATTCCCCCCACCTGGGCCTTTTGTGCGATCCCACCAACTACTTCGACGAGAGCAACATCGACCGCGTGGACGAAACCCTCCGCCTGATCTTTGACGAACTGGCCCCCCTCATGAAGGTGGCCCACGCCAAGGATTGCAAGCGTACCAGCGACCTATCCGAAAAGCACGCCGCCATCGACGCCGACGAATCCCACACCTTCCGGGGGGCCGGGGCCGTGGAGCTGCCCGCCGCAGGCCTGGGTGTCCTGAACTATCCCCTGTACCTGGAGCTTCTCGCCAAGCACCACCCCAACATGCCCATCATCATCGAGCATCTGGACGAGGCCGACATTCCCCGGGCCAAGGGCTGTTTGGACGGGGTGCTGAAGGACGTGGGGGTGTAGGGACGGGGGACGACGGGGACGGGGGGCGGAACGGCCAGAGGGCTCTGCCCTCTGGACACCCGCCAGGGCTGTCTCCGGCCCTTCGGTCATCGCGGCCTTCACTGC
>JARKQO010000229.1 GCA_029974855.1 Eubacteriales bacterium | reverse complement strand
GGACACCCGCCAGGGCTGTCGCCCTGGACCCGCGCATGGAACAATACGTGTGTTTCTAAAACCCCGGGCCTTGCTCAAGCAGGCCGGTATGTTGCCATCTGCAAAAGCATTTCGTCTATATTTTCAAGGGGTGTGTCCGGCATGATGCCGTTTCCGGCCGCCAGCAGCAGGCCGCCCTCCGGCTTGTAGAAAACATCCATCATGGAACGGATGCCATCCCGCACCTCCCGGCGGCTTCCCTCCGGCAGCAGATGCTGGACGTCCGCCCCGGCCAGAAAGCTGATTTGGCGGCCAAACCGCTCCACAGTGGCCGCCCCGTCCATGCACCCAAGCTGCACCGGATGAAACACATCCAGTCCCGCTTCAATCAGCATGGGCAGCAGCAGCGTGTTGTCTCCGCAGGAGTGGAGAAACACATGCATGCCCTTGCTGTGGGCGTATCCGCAAAAATCCTTGTACAGCGGCAGGTACAGCTCCTCAAACACGGTGGGGGACATCATGGGGCCCCGCTGGTGGCCCAGGTCGTCGGAGGTGAAGATGCCGTCAAACCCCAGGGCGGCATACCGGTCCACGATCCTTTTGTGGTATTCCAGCAGCCGCCTGCCCAAAACCTGAAGGCCCTCCATGTTGTCGAAATAGTCCAGCATCAGGTTTTCCATGCCCCGGATGCTCCAAAACCGCTCATGGAAAAGGCACCACCAGCAGCCAAGCTTGTACCTGTCCCCCGCCTGGGGCAAAGTGCGTTCTGCCTCATCAAAGGTTCCCGGTTCCTCCGGGTTGGGAAAGTCCGCCAGAAAGGCGTCCAAATCATCCCAGCTGTCCAGCAGCACCGAGGTATCGCCGATGCCGTGGCGCTCCGCCCGGGAATAATCCTCCTTGAACCCCCAGCGGTAGCTTGGGGTTTTTGTGGTGGACTGCGTATCCCCCGGGCAATTGTACCAGGCCGTAAAGATGTCATCCGGATAGTGGGCCGCCATATCCCCCAAAGCGCCGCCATATTTGTCCTCAAGGCCGGCGCCCCACCATTTATGAAACACCAGCGGGATTTTCACGCCGCTGCCTTTGCGTTCGATGGCGGCGATTACCTCTTCTTTGCTCAAGGGAGAGCGAACCATAACCACACCTCTATTCCATACTGATGTCCCTGTTGCGCTGCTTCACCTGATGGGCCTGCCTGAGAAAATCCAGCAGGTTGTGGTCCCGTATCATGTCCACCGCTTCCTGCACCGAGGAAAACTGCAATTTCTGCAAGATGTGCCGTATCTGGGTTTTGACTGTGGACAGCTCCACCTGGCGCAGGGCGCAAATCTGCCTGCGGCTTTTTCCCTCCGCCAGCAGCAGCAAAATCGACATTTCAGAGTCCGATAACTCGTTGAGCCAGTTCATGTAGTATAAGTAACTGTCCTCCCGCTTCTTCATCTGGCGGAATTCCCGCCGGATTTTGCCCGCCACCGCCGGCCGGATGGGGGAAGCGCCCTGGTAGGCGTCCCGGATGCTTTTGACAATCTCCTCCACAGGGGCGTTTTTCAGCACATAATCCGTGACGCCGGCTTTAAAGGCGTTGAAAACGGATTCATCGTCCTCGTATACCGTCAGAATGACGATGCGGGTGGAGGGCAGCTGGGCCATGATCTGGCTGCTGGCCAGAATGCCCGATTCCCGCCCCTCCATCTCGATATCCATCAAAATCACGTCGGGCTTGTGCAAGCCTGCCAGCAAAACCGCCTCATAGCCGCTGGAGGCCGTCGCCACCAGCCGGATATCCGGCTGCTTTTGCAATATCATCACATAACGCCGCAAGAGGGAGGCATTGTCGTCGGCAACCAATACCCGGATCGCATCGTTCTCTGGCATGTGACGTCTCCTTAGACAGGCCGCAACAGCTATAGCAAAATGGTAAGGATCGTGTGGGCCGGGCTATGCAGCGTAGCCCCCCTTTCATTATACCGCAGGATAAAATCCATGTCATCCTCGCTGCGGTTTAATACCACGCAGACCCGTTGCCCGTCGGGGTTTACCGCCGCCAGGGTCTCCAGCGCCGGGTGGTAACTGCTGCTGCCCAGCCGGATGGAGCCGGGCCTTATGTAGCGGGAAAAATGCGCCATGTAGTAGTAGGAGCTTTCCTTGATAAGGCTTTTTGTCCTTCTGTGGCCAATCAAAGGAGCGTCGCACCAGTTTTGCAGATGGTTGGGGCCTCCCTCCTCATCCAGCAGCAGGTTCCAGTCCGTCCAGCTGCGCACATGGTTGTTGAGACAGCCGATGATGTCGTGGGCATACCACTCGCCGTTTCCCCGCTTGGAGAAGGCGGGGTCATAGGGTGCGCAGCCTTCCGTGAAACGGATGGCCTTGTCCGGGTATTTCTCGTGCACCATGGACAGGGCGTTGAAGTGGTCCCCCGTATACCAGTGCACCGCGATGCCGTCCACATAGCGGGCGGCCTCGGGGTCGTCCAACACCACCTGGGCCCGCTCCAGCGCCTTTTCCCGGTTGTGATCCCAAAACATCAGCCGGACATGGTCAAGGCCTTCCCGCGCAAAAACGGGCCCCAGGTGGTTTTTGATAAAATCCCGCTCCTCCTGGGCGGAATAGAGGCAGGAATCCCAGGGAACCTTGCCGTCCGCCTCGTTTTGCACGGTAATTCCCCAAACATCCACGCCCTGCTCCCCATAGGCCTTGACGTACCGCGCCAGGTAACGGGCGTATACGCCGTAGTATTCCGGCAACAGACGGCCCCCATTGTCCATTTTGCCCGTGTCCTTCATCCAGGCGGGAGGGCTCCAGGGGGAGGCGAAAAGCACAAGGTCCGGCGCGTATTCCAGCGCCCGCCGGATCATTGGCAGCAGGGTATCCTTGTCCCGGTCAATGGAAAAATGCGCCAGGGCCGTGTCCCCAGGGTGATCGGCATAGCTGTAGTTTCCCAGGGAAAAATCGCAGCTGCCAATATGCGTGCGGCAAAACCGGTACCCCAGCCCCTCCTTGCTGTCAAAGCAAAGGCGGAAAAACTCCTCCTGCGCTTTGCCGGGAAGCTTCGCCAGCGTGAGGGCGGCGGCTTCCGTAAAGGCCCCGCCGAAGCCGTCAATGGTTTGATACCGGCACTGGTCGTACACATTGACCACCTTGAATTCCTGGCCATACAGCGCCTCCGGGGCTTCCACCGGCGGCTGGGCCTCCAGGCGCGCTCCCCTGGCAAGATTCGTCATCACAGGCCGGAATGTAGGCATGACATTCTCCCCCTTAGTTTTTGATGCCGGAAAAAACCAGCCCCTGGGTCAGGAATTTTTCGGCGGAAACCAGCAGCAGGATAATGGGAATCAAGGCGCTGACGGTGCCTGCCATGGTCAGGCCGTATTGCATGGTATATTGGCCCGTGAATGCCGTCAGGCCAATCTGGATCGTCTGCTTGAGGGGCGACTGGATATAGATCAGCGGGGGCAGGTAGTCGTTCCATACCCGCATAAAGGTGAATACCATCAGGGTAGCCAGGCCCGGCCCGCAAAGGGGCAAAATGATCCTGGCAAAGATGTGGAATTCCCCGCAGCCGTCAATCCTGGCCGCTTCGCTTAACTCCCTGGGAATGCCCATGAAAAACTGGCGCAGCAGAAAGATGCCAAACGCGCTGAAGGCCTGCAGCAAAATCAGGGAAAGATGGGTGTTGTACAGGCCCATGCGGCTCAACAGGATAAACTGGGGGATCATGATGGAGTGCCAGGGCACCATGAGGGTGCTCAAATACCCCATGAACAGGACGTTTTTGAAGCGGAAACGGAGCCGGGCGAAGGCATAGGCGGCTGTGGCGCATACCGACAGCTGCAGCAAGGTGGACAGCACCGTGATTTTGGTGGTGTTCAGATAATAGGTGAAAAACGGCACCTCCGTCCATACGTCGGCATAGTTTTTCCATTTCAGGGGTTGGGGAATCCAGCGGATGGGGTAGCGGAAAACCTCGATATCCTCCTTCACCGAGGTGGATACCATCCACAGGAAAGGGAACAGCATCGCCAGCGCAATGGCCGCCATCACCAGCAGCAGTATCAGCCTCCAGGCCCGGCGAAGGCTTTTTTTCATAGCTCCTCCCCCCTTATTGGTTATACTGCACCCACTTGCTCTGCACAGCGAACTGCACAATGGTGACGACCAAAATGATGCCAAAGAGCACGTAGGCGATGGCGGACGCATACCCCATTTTCATGTTCACAAAGCCCTCCTGGTAGATGCGCAGCACCAGCACGTTGGTGGCGCGCCCGGGGCCCCCTTTTGTCATGATGTTCACCAAATCGAACACCTGGAAGGAGTTGATGACAGCCATGATGACGCATAGAAAAAGCGCGGGCGACAGCATGGGCAAGGTGATGCGCCGCAGCTTCTGCCAGGGGGCCGCGCCGTCGATGGTGGCGGCCTCGTACAGGTATTCGGGGATGGTCTGGAGGCCAGCCAGCAAAATGAGCATGTAAAAGCCAAATTCCTTCCAAACGGATACAATCACCACAGACAGCAGCGCGGTATGCTGTGAGATCAGCCATTGGGGCGGGCCGGCCCAGCCCATGGCGCGCAAAATACCGTTGATGGGGCCGTTTGGGGCCAGCAGGTAATTCCAGACGATGGCCACGGAAACCATGGAGGTGATATAGGGGAAAAAGTAGGTGGCCCGAAAAAAGCCCCGGGCCAGCACCCTTTGGTTCAGCAGCAGCGCCAGGGCCAGCGCCATCAGGATCACAGCCGGGGTGAAGGTTGCCACATAGATCAGGTTGTTGCTCAGGGAAGTGGAAAAATAGCTGTCCCGGGTCAACCGCTCGTAGCTTTGCAGACCCACAAAATGAAGTGGGCTGTTGATGCCTTTGTTGTTGGTGAAGCTAAGAAGAAGGCCATACACAATGGGGGTGGCCATAAACAGGATAAAGGCAATGAAGCTTGGCAGTAAAAAAAGGACAGCGGCCCGGTGTTCCTTTCGCTGCAATCCACTCCCTTTCACGGGCTCCCTCCTTCCCAGAAAAACGGGGCAGCGGCGCGGCTTACACCCTTGCTGCCCGCTGCCCCGTACGGTCTTTGACGGACTTATTCCGCCAAGGCTTCCGCGCGTTTTTGCGCAAAGTTCGCCTGGAAGTCCTCGATGGTTTCCTGTCCGGTCAGGTAAAGCTCCTTCTCTTCCGCGTAAGCCTGGAACACGGCCGCCATCTGGGGGATCGCGGGGGCTTCCATGTAGGTTTGGGCGTCCAGCAGGGCGTCGGCCCCATCCACGCGGGCCGCCTTGATAAAGCTGGCCTTTACGCTGTCGTCGATGTAGGCGGGCATCATCCCCGAGGAGGCGATGATCTTGCCGCCCGCGTCCCCACAGTAGAACTTGATGAACTCAAAGGCTTCCTCAATATGCCGCGAATTCTGGTAGATGGAAACATAGGTGCTGACGCCGCCCAGGGATTTTACGGGATCGCCCTTGTTCACCGTGGGGATGGGGGCCACGTCCCAGTTGATGCTGTGGGCCCCCGCGTTGGCGTCGGCATTCAGGAGGCCCACGGTCCATTCCCCGTTGGGAAGCATGCCCACGGTACCGCCCTCAAAGAACTTGATCCAATCGATTTGGCGGGAACGCATCTCCGCGAAGGACATGTGGGACTGGTCCACATTGTACAAACGGTTCAGCAGCTCCAGCCAGGCCACCGTGGGGCCCAAATCGTCGTCCAGGAAGTTGGAGCCCTCCTGCACCGTGATCAAAGAGGCGCGCATCCAATCGGGGATAAAGCCGCCCCATACCTTTTGGTCCCCCTCGCCCCGGGTCAGTTGCTTGGCGATCTGGGCGTACTCCTCCCAGGTAATGCCAACGGGGTACTCCATGCCCGCCGCGTCGAAAACATCCTTGTTGTAGAACAGAGCGTAGCAGGAGCTGCGGTAGGGCAGCGCGTAATAGCGGCCGTCCACCTGTAATTCCTGCATGCTGGGCCCGTACTTGGACAGATCCACCTGCTCCCGGCTGATCAGCTCGGTCAAATCGGCCAGGCCGTTCAGCTGTTGGTATTGGTTGTAGTTTTCCAACCCGTTGACGCTCAGCAGGTCCAACTCGCCGGTGGAGGCGGAGATCATGGTGACGATCTTGGTATAGTAATCGGCCCCAACCAGAAAGTGTCCCTGTACCTCGATGTTGCTCTGAGAGGCGTTGAACGCGTCGATCACAGGCTGGGCATAGGTTTTCTCATCGTCCCAGCCATAGTAGTTCAGCACGACCTTCTCGCCGTCTGTACCGCCGGAGCCGGCTGCCAGAGCGCCGCCGGCTGTGCCTGCAAGGACAAGGCACAGCAGAATGGTAAGCCACCTTTTGCCTTTTTGCGCGATGTTCATGAACATCCTCCTTTTTGATGGGTATTGTGCGGGTTTGTGTACCTACAGCCTATCAGCGGCTGTCCGTCTTGTCGAGGTTGAACTATTCCCCTCCCCCTTGGCCGGGGGCCCCAGGGGATGATAAAAGATCATCCCAACACATTTGGCGAATGGGATGCCGCAATCCTCCCGCTGTGGTATACTCATGGGGAGGAGCAACCCACCGTGCGGGGCAGGGGGCGTGACAATGAAAAAAACAGGGGACTACGGACAGCGCGTTTTTCCGGTACTCATGGCGCTTTGCCTGGTTGCCGTCAGCCTTAGCACCATGATTTATATGGCCAAGGACAATGTGTTTTCCAACCGCCTGTATGCCTATTTTAACATTTCGCCGCGCCTTCACGCGTTTTTCATGGGGCTGCCCATTGGCAGGAGCGCCCTTTTGCGGATCATCAACCTGTCGGCTGTCTGCTTCTTTTGCATCGGCCTGGTGCTTCCGCTGATTCTGTCAGGCTATTCCAAGCCAAAGCAAATGCGGCGGTTGAGCCCCCTGCTGCTTGCGCCCTTTGTGCTCCAGGCCATTGTGTTTGACCCCTTCTTTGTGCAGGCCCTTTACTTTGGCAGGCTGGGGTTTGTGCCGGAGGTGGTGCTTTTCCGGCAGGGGTACCGGGTTGTGGAAACGATCTGCCGCGTTTTCAACGCCGGGGCCCTGGGGGTAGGTTTTATCCTCCTGGTGCGGCTTTACCTCACCGCGCCCCGCATCACACCCATCCGCCTGAACATCGCCGCCATGGTTATCGGGCTGGTGATGCTGCAGCTGTTATTTCTCTATATGTTCGGCTGGGCCCCTGTGCAGCAGCTGTGGATGTCGCGGGTGGCGCGGATTACGCTGTTCAAGCCGCTGCCTGTAGGCAGCCCGGGCTCCCTGAACAACTATTACCCATGGATGACCCTGGCGGTGCTGCTGGTGATGGGGTATGGCCTGATCCGCTACCTGAACGTGAAAAAGCGCATCGCTTTGATGGATTGGGAGTTCAGCCGCAAGGTGGATGTGGCGGAAACCACGGTGCGGGCCATTTCCCATTACATGAAAAACGAGCTCCTGGCCATCCGTTCCGAGGCGGAGCAGCTGCAGGAGTCCGTGAAGGAGGCGGCGGGGCTGCCCTGCGCGGATAAGCTTTCCAGGCGGTCGGACCGCATCTGCAAAATATGCGACGACGCCTACGACCGCCTGAACCAGGTGCACCGCATGACCGGCTTCCGGCGGCTGTCCTTAACGCCCATCCCCCTGTATCAGCTGGTGGTGGACGAGGCGGAAAAATTCCGCGAGCGCACCATGGCCGGCATTGAGCTGGAGTTTCCAAAGCACGATTTTGTGGTGATGGGCGATATGGCGCATTTGAGCGAGGTCATCCACAACCTGATGGCAAACGCCGTGGACGCCACCGAAGGCCTGGGAAAGAACGGGCGCATCAAAATCCGGGGAGAGGTGAACAAGGGGTGGGTCATCATCTCCATTACGGACAACGGCCGGGGCATCAGCGAAGGAAACCTGGCCAATGTGTTTGAGCCGTTTTTTTCCACAAAGCCCCTCACCAAAAACTGGGGAATCGGGCTGGCGCTGAGCAAGCAGATTATCCTTACGCACAATGGCAAGCTGGAGGTGGAAAGCGGCTCCCAGGGCACCACCTTTCTGGTTGCTTTGCCCTATTTGGGAGGGGCCATGGGGTAAAGGGGGGAAAGGTGGGAAAAGCAAGAAGGTCCATGTGGGGAGAGAGAGCATGGGCCTTTTGATTGTCTGGAGGAGGTTGTTTTTTCTGAACTGGGGTAAGTGGCTGAGCGGCACCCGTTCCCCGCCTCCCTCTGAGGAGGGAGCCAAGCACCCGGGGGCGTTGCTTATTCTGGATCGGGGTAAGTGGCTGAGTGGCACCCGTTCCCCGCCACCCTCTGAGGAGGGAGGTGGCACCGCGAAGCGGTGTCGGAGGGAGAGATAGAATGGCGTGTGTATCTCTCCCTCAGGCGGCTGCGCCGCCAGCTCCCTCCTCAGAGGGAGCCAAGCACCCGGGGGCGTTGCTTTTTCTGGATCGGGGTAAGTAGCTGAGTGGCACCCGTTCCCCGCCTCCCTCCTCAGAGGGAGCCATAGGGAACCGCAAACCCCTTACCCCTTCTGGGGCTCTATGTTCCAAATTTGTTCCGCATACTCCCCCACCGCCCGGTCCGA
>JARKQO010000202.1 GCA_029974855.1 Eubacteriales bacterium | reverse complement strand
TGGCAAAACGAAAAGCCACAGCCCCTTTTTTGCACGCCTCTATAGCCTGAAGCGCCGTCCGCCGTCCTACTCCACCCGCCGGATGTCCACCCTGGGCAAAATGGCCTCCAGATCCTGGGGATCATACCCGCCGGTGCTCATGCTCAGGGCGTTGGCAGCGGAAACCCCAATGGCCAGCCGCAGCCGCTCCCGGGCGTCCAGGTGGCGCACCAAAGCCACCGCAAAGCCCGCCACCATGCTATCCCCGCAGCCTACGGTGTTCTTGGGGGTAAGGGTTGGCGGCGTTCCCGCAAACACGCCCTCGTCGCAGACCGTCAGGGCCCCCTGGGCCCCCAGGGAAATGGCCACGATGCCCACCCCTTCCCGGTGCAGCCGCCGGGCCGCGTCCACCAGCTCCTGCCGGCCTTGGGGCGCATGGCCCAGCAGCTGGGCGATCTCATCGGTGTTGGGCTTGATGAAGGTGGGCCCGGCCTGCACCCCCAGGCGGAGGAGCTCCCCGCTGGTGTCCAGCAGCACCGGCTTGCCCGCCTGCCGGCACAGGCCGATCAGCGTGGCGTAGCAATCCGCGGGCACGCCCTGGGGCACGCTGCCCGAGAGGGCCACCGCGTCGGCCCCGGGCAGCTGCCTGGCAAAGTCCGCCAGAAAGTGCTCCACCTCCAGGGCGGTTACAGGGGCCCCCGGCTCCAGGTATTCGGTGGAAAGGTTCTTCTCCATGTCCCATCCATTGATGCAGCTTCTGGTTTCGCTTTCCACCCGGGTGAAGGCCTTGCGGATCCGGGGCTGGGTAATCAGCGACTCAAAATACTGGCCGATATGCCCGCCCACAAAGCCCATGGCGGTCACATCCTCCCCCAGCTGTGCCGCCACCCGGCTCACGTTCAGGCCCTTGCCCCCCGCCGTGTTGTTCACCCGCTCCACCCGCATCACCGTGTAGGGCGCAAGCCGCTCCAGCATGTACAGCTTATCAATGGAGGTGTTCAGCGTTACGGTCAGAATCATGGCATCCTCACTCCTTTGCCGATGGGCCCCTTACCCCAGAAGCCCGTCCACCATGTCCTCCCCGGCCTGGGTCAGGGCCATGCTGCCCAGCTCCAGCACGGGGGTATCAAAGGTGGGGTCCGGCAGCTGGGCCGCTTCCTCCACGGTTTTTACGAAGTAGGTGTAGAGGGCGGAGGATTTGTACTCCTGGTAGGGGTAATTCCGCAGCAGCATATCGTAATCCAGCGTCAGCAGGTCCATGTCCTCCAGCAAGGACAGCTCCCGGCCCAGCTCCTTCACCTGCTCCATGGAATCCTCCGGCGAGGCCAAATACACCGGGGCCAAAGCCACGCCCCGGCGGGCCTCCTCCCCGGCTTTGGCCAGGGCAAAGGAAGCCACCGGCAGGCAGCCCCGCTGCCGCAGCGCCATCAAAATGTCCACCTGGAGGGGGGAGAGGCCGTCGGGGGTGGGAATAGGGGCGTGGTCATGGCCGCAGCCGCAATGCTCATCGTGTTGATGCATAAATGTACCGCCTTTGTCATCATTTCGTGGGGTCAAGGATTATGATAGCCTACACAGGGGCTTTTGCGCAAGCCCGGAAGGCAGGGCGGGAGCCTCGGGGCGGGGGACTAAAGTTATCCGCCCTGCTCCTTTTCCTCCATCTCCTCCGAAATTTCCGCCAAAAACGCCTTTCCGTACCGGGCGGCCTTCACCTCTCCCACCCCGGAGACCTGGAGAAATTCCGCCATGGTCCGGGGGAGCTTGGCGGCCATATCCGCCAGAGCCGCGTTGGAAAAGACGATGTAGGCGGGCACGCGCTCCTCCTGGGCCAGCCTGTTGCGGAGTGCCTTGAGCCTCACAAACAGGTCTTCCTCCGTCAGGGC
>JARKQO010000197.1 GCA_029974855.1 Eubacteriales bacterium | reverse complement strand
CGCCTCCCTGGCAAGAAGGGTTTTTGCTTGTCAGGAAAAATCCGCCATGCTATAATGAGCCTAAAGGATCGTCAGGGGGATACACCATGAAAAGAAGAATCGGCATCCTCACCAGCGGCGGAGACTGTCCCGGGCTCAACGCGGCCATCCGGGGCGTGGCCCGGGCCGCCTACCAGCTTTTTGACGCCCAGATCGTGGGGATTCGCAACGGCTACGGCGGCCTGATCGAAGGGGATTACCAGGAGATGAGCGTAAAGCAGTTCTCCGGTATTCTGACTTTGGGGGGCACCATTTTGGGCACCAGCCGGCAACCCTTCCGCAACATGCGGGTGGTGGACGAGAACGGCGCGGACAAGGTGGCCGCTATGAAGAGGAACTATAAGGAGCTCAAGCTGGACTGTCTGGTGACCCTGGGGGGCAACGGCACCCACAAGACCGCCAACCTTCTCAGCCAGGAGGGCCTGAATGTGATCGGCCTTCCCAAAACCATTGATAACGACATCTACGGCACGGACTTTACCTTCGGCTTCCATACCGCCCTGGACATCGCCACGGAGGTCATCGACCGCATCCATACCACCGCCCACAGCCATGGCCGCTGCATGGTCATCGAGATCATGGGCAACAAGGCGGGCTGGCTGACCCTGTACTCCGGCCTGGCCGGGGGTGCGGATGTGATTTTGCTGCCGGAGATTCCCTATGACATCCAGAAGGTGGCCAAAACCGTGGAGTACCGCGCCAAGGGGAACAAGCCCTTTTCCATCATCGCCGTGGCGGAAGGGGCCATGAGCCTGGAGGAAAGCAAGATGAAAAAGAAGGAACGGGAGGCCTACCGTTCCTCCCTCTCCTGTGATTCCATCAGCCAGCGCATCGCGGACCAGCTCCAGGAGCGGGTGGGGGTGGAGGCCCGCAACGTGGTGCCGGGCCATATCCAGCGGGGAGGCAGCCCCTGCGCCTATGACCGGGTGCTGTCCACCCAGTTTGGGGTGCACGCCGCCGAGCTGATCCGGGACGGGGTGTACGGCGTTACGGTGGCCCTGAAGGGCAACCGGATCGTTCACAACGCCCTCCGGGACATCGCCGGGGTTCCCAAGCCCGTTCCCATGGAGGATCCCATGGTGGGGACCGCCCGGGCCATGGGGATTTGCATGGGGGATTAAAAACACGGGAAACCAAGGCCCAGCCATATGAGATTTTGGGAGCCCCAGGCCCTTTTGTGGCGGCGGCTCCCTGTTTTGGCCTTCTCAGGCGGGAGGATGCAGCGGAGCAAAAGGCGTTTTCCTATTTTCGGAGCGCCCAGGGGGAGCCAAAGGGAGAATGTTCCCTATTGTGGTTTTGCCTGCTTTTTGCGGAATCTGAAAACCGTGGGCCCGAAAATCAGCAGCAGGCAGGCCAGGCCCACAGGGGCGTAGAAATCCTCCACGATCTGCTCGAAGCCGATCAGGGAAAGCAGCAGCGGGACCCCCAGCGTCAGCACAGGCACCCAGGGCGGGCTCAGGCCGTAGCTGACGGACATGCGCCGCAGGGCGCACAAAATGGCGGTGAGGGTGGTGAATACCGCCAGGTACAACACCACCACGCTGAGCCAGAAGCCCAGTTGGCCCATATCCGACAGCAGCCGTACAATGGGGAAGGTGGCGCTCCGCAAATCGTCGCATTGCAGCAGCACATGGTTGCTGAGGAACAGAAGCCCCGCAACCACCAGGCCAAAGAGCAAGGAGGACCGGCAGATGGTCCGGATGCTGGTTCGGGCGCAGTCGCAGACGACCCCCAGGCCGATGGCCATGTTCATGCCGCTGTAGGCCATGGCGAACAAAACGGCCTTGAGCACTCCGCCAGGGCTGAGCGGTTCCCGGATGCTCACCGCCATGGGGGTGTCCCGCTTGGCCAAAATCAGCACGTAGGCCGCCACAATGCCGCAGGTGAGAATACCGCTGAGAATCGCCAGGGGCTTCAGGTTTTTCTGGGTGAGCCAGTAGGCCAGCAGCAAAGTGACCAAAGCTCCGATCCAATGGGCGTTGTGCAAAGGCAAGGCCAGGGCCACCAGGTTTCCCGAGGCGGAAACCATGGCCCCGCCGGTGACCCCCATCAGCAGGAAGAGGCAGACCTCCCCCAGCCACCGGAGGCGCTTGCCCTCCAGCTGGTACATCCCGCACCAGGACAAGGTGGAGCAGCCGCGGGTTTTGCGCATCACCAAGGCGCAGATCATGCACATCAACCCCGTGGAAAGGACGATCAGCGGATAGGAAAGGACCCCGTGCTGGGAAAAAAAGACCATCACTTCCCTGCCGGAAGCAAAGCCCGCCCCCACCACGGCGCCCACACAGGCCAACGCCCGGCCCCAGGTTTGCTTGGACATCCTCTCTCCCTCCAATGTACCAGGAAAGGGTACGCATGGAAGGGTACGCAGGGAAAGAAAAAAGAAGAACCGGAAAAAGGAATCCCCCCCTTCCGTGTGAAAGGGGGGAGGAAGCGTTACTTCTTGGTGGGCCTGCGCAGGAAGGCCGGTACGCCCAAGTCATCCCGGGCGGCGGAAGGGGGCGGGCTCTGCTCGGCGGGGGTGGGCTGGGCCACCGGGGGCTGCCCCATGGGGGTTTGCTGGGGCATTTGCTGCTGGGGCCGCTGCATCCCCTGGTACTGCTGCCCATACTCCATGGGCTGGGGCATCATGGGCTGCTGGGCGGGCTGCTGGAACGGAACCTGCCCCATGCCGTAATCCTGGGGCATCTGCCCCCCATAGGGCTGCTGGGGCTGGTAGCCCTGGCCGTAGGTGGGCTGAAACCCGGAGGGTTGGGCCTGCTGCATCACCTGGGGCATGGCGGCGGGGGTGGGGATGGCGCCGGACCCGCCCATGTACCGGGGCATATCGCGGCCGTAGGAACGCTCGTCCTCCAGGGGAAGGTCAAAGCTCATGTCCTCATAGGAGGGGGTGGGGTACTCCTGATGGATTAAGGGCGTGCCGCCGCCGGAGGACCCGTAGGAGGGGAAGGTGCCGCGGCCGTCTCCGCCGCCAAAGCTCCGGGACCAATCCCGGTCGCCGGAGGACTTTCCCTTGGCCGTCTCCTTCTGGGGGAAGGGCGTCTTTTCAAAGCCCGTGGCAATCACCGTGATGCGGACCTCGTCCTCCATGGTTTCGTCAATGCCCGCGCCGAAGATGATGTTGGCCTCGCTGTCCGCTGCCTGCATCACCAGGTTGGCGGCCTCGTTGATGTCGATGATGCTCATGTCCTCGCCGCCGGTGATGTTAATCAGCACCGCCCGGGCCCCGTCGATGTTGGTTTCCAGCAGGGGGCTCTGGATGGCGTTCTTGGCGGCTTCCACCATGCGGTTTTCGCCCTTGCCGTTGCCGATGCCCATGTGGGCCAGGCCGCCGGACTCCATGACGGTCTTCACGTCCGCAAAGTCCAAGTTGATGAGCGCCGGCACGGCGATGAGATCGCTGATGCCCTGGATGCCCTGGCGCAGCACGTCGTCGGCGATGCGGAAGGCCTCCAGCATGGTGGTGCCCTTGGTCACCACCTGCAAGAGGCGGTCATTGGGGATCACCACCAAGGTGTCCACCCGCTGCTTTAAATCAATCACGCCCATTTCTGCGTTTTTCATGCGCTGCTTGCCCTCAAACTGAAAGGGCTTCGTCACCACGGCGATGGTCAGGCAGTTCATGTCCCGGGCGATTTCCGCTACGATAGGGGCCGCTCCGGTGCCGGTGCCGCCGCCCATGCCGGCGGTCACAAAAACCAGGTCCGCACCCTTGATGGCCTGGGCGATCTCCTCCCGGCTCTCCTCGGCGGCGCGGCGGCCAATATCCGGCACCGCCCCGGCGCCAAGGCCCTTGGTGAGCTTTTCGCCGATCTGGATGGTGGTGCTGGCCTTGCTGAGGCTCAGGGCCTGGCGGTCGGTGTAGATGGCGATGAACTCCACGCCCTACAGGCCCGCGTCCACCATGCGGTTCACGGCGTTGTTCCCCGCGCCGCCGCATCCAATGACCTTTATGGTAGCAAAGCTCTGTTGATCTTCAATCTGAAATTCAAGCACGGTGCATCCCCCTAGTCAATGTTTTGCTTCCCCGCATGGATCGGCAAATCTTATCCACCCAGCAAGCTCTTGAAGAAATCCTTGACGCCGCCCGCCACGCCCCCGGTGGGGACGTTGCGGGACTCGATGGTGTCGATGATCAAATCCATGAGGCCCATGGCGCTGGCGTAGATTGGGCTGGACAGCTTGATGGTGCGTTTGATGGTTTCCCGGACAGGCTTGTCCAGCCTGCCGGCCAGATAGTCCCGGCCTCCCCTGTTGAGGCTGAGCCCGCCCCCCGTCAGGTAAATGGTGGACCAGTTGCCCAGCTTGATGCCGCTTTCGGCAATGCAATCCTTGATGAGCTCGGCGATTTCATCCACCCGGGGCTCCAGCACCGCCGCAACCTGATCCTGGGAAAAAGTCTCCGTTTTTACCCCGTCTCCGCTGGACACTGAATAGGATTGCGTAATCGTGGATATTCCATACACGTAATCTCTTTTGATTTGCTCTGCCGAGGCCAGGGGGATGGACAGACCCTCCGCCACGTCCGCGGCGATATGCCCGCCGCCTACCGGCAGGGTTTTTTGGAAGATTACCGCGTCCCCCTCCACGGCCATCACATCGGTACAAAGGTATCCGATATCAATGAGCACGGCGGTCCGGTCCCGGTCCTCCTCCAGGAGGTAGAGCATGGCCTCCCCTGTGGAGCTGCTGAAAAACCCGCTGACGGTGATGTTCAAATCCCGAAGCCTTGCCATCACGTCGTCCAAAAAGAAGGTATCCGCCACTACGAAGGAAACCAGGGCCTTGAGCTCCGTGCCCTTTTGCCCCACGGGCTCCAGGGTTTTTTTGCCGCCGTCCACCATGAACCAGGCGGGGCTGCGGTGCACCACCACGCCGCGAACCGGGGAGAGCTGCTTATCCGCCGAGGCGAAGATTTTTTCCACATGCCGGGCCGTGACCCTGGGATCGGCCCCCTGGATAGTGACGGTGGCCTCCACTGCGTATACCCGGGTAAACTCCCCGGGTACCCCTACGTTGATCTCGCGGATTTTATGCTTGGATTGGCTCTCCGCTTCCGATATCGATTTTTGAATGGCCTCGTTCAGCAAAACAGGGTTATTCCATTCGCCTTCCAGAAATCCGTCATACATGGAGATGCCCGCGCCAACAATATCGCAACGCTGCGTACCGCTGGTCTCCGCCACAAGCGTTACAATCTTGCTGGTGCCAAAATCGATTGCCGCGATGGTTGACTTCATAATTCAAGCATTCCCCTGTTCTCAGGAATCTACCGCAAGCGCCGCTTGCCCCGGGTACTTCTCGCGCCAAAGCCAGGGAAACCCAATCTACAGCTACCCCCAAAGTACCATTATTTATTGTAACCTGTTTGACAATAATTCGCAAGTACAAACGTTCTTTTTTTCTTGTTTTTGGGAGTGTTCCTGTAAATTCTTTCCCACCTCCCCGTTGTTTTTACAAAAAGACCCTGTTGGTAACAAAGGCCTCCGGAGCGGGCGTCAGTTTTCCGGCATATACTTTCCATCCTGGGGTACGGAAACGTCCAGGATGCCGGAGCTCTTGCCCAACTGGCGCAGATAGACCATATCGGTGCGCATGGCGCCGATCTTGGCCCGCATGTGGTCGCCGTTTCCCAGCCTGACAGTAATACCGTCTACTGTCACAAGGTATAAGTTGTCCGGATCGGAGAGATTCAATTCCGAAATTTGATCCATATACAGCTGTAGGGATAATTCCGATATAATAGAAACATAGGCGGACAGCTGGGCGGCGTCCTCCACCACCAGCTTCTGCCCCACCCGGATCTCCGTGGGCACAAGCCCCGTCACCGCCAGCATCCCCTCGGGCAGCAGCAGCGCGTTGCTCTCCTCCATCACCAGGCCCTGGGGGTCCAGAAGGTATTGTATCCCCAGCCACTGAAACACCGCCGTGGAAACCCGCTCGGAAATATACAGGTAGATGGTGCTGGGATACTCCTTTTGCATGGAGAGGAACTCTACGGTGTGGTCCTGGCTGAGCATCTCCCGCACGTCCTTTTCACTGACGGCAAAGATGTTCATTCCCTTCATCAGCCCGGAAAGCATGGCGATCTCCTGGGGGCTTTTGGTTTTATTGCCCACCACGTACACGGTTTTCAGGCGGAACACGGTGCCTTGCAGCACCACCAAAGCCGCCACGGCGCAGACCAGCAAAAAAAGCAGGCGTCCCAAAAGGGTATTCTTCCGCCTTTTGGCGGGCTCCCCCTCAAAGGGAATCCGGTCCGGCCGTATCGGGCCGCCGGCCTCCAGGGCTTCCATGTCCTCAATATCCGGCTCCATGTCCTCCCCGTATCCCAGGGCTTCCTCCTCCGGGCTGCCGGGCTGGTGCTGGTAGGAATAGGAATACTCCCCATAGGCCTGAAACTGGTCTACAGAATCCCCTCTATGGTTTTTCTGCCCCTTGGGCCCCTCAGTTCTCTTTGGCATCCTCATACTCCTTTGGCGAAATCCCACGGTTACTCCCGGCGGATATCCGCCCCCAGGGCGCTGAGCATATCCTCCAGGCGGTCATACCCCCGGTCGATAAAATGGGCCTGATCCACAATGGTTTCCCCCTGGGCTTGCAAACCCGCCAGGGCCAGGGCCGCGCCTCCCCGCAAATCCCGGGCCAGCACCTTGGTTCCGTACAGCGCGTCCACACCCTGTACAATGGCCATCCTTCCGTTCACCACCACGTTGGCCCCCATCCGGTTCAAATCCCCCGCGTGGGTAAAGCGGTTTTCAAACACATTCTCCACCACGATGGAAGTTCCCTTTGCCAAAGTGGCCAAAGTGAGCATTTGTACCTGCATATCCGTGGGGAAGCCCGGGTGCGGCTGGGTCTGGAGCTGGGCAAAGGCCTTCAGGCGCTTGGGGGCGCTGAGGGTCACCACGGTGCCTTTCTCCCCCACCACGCAGTCCATCTCCTGGAGCTTGCTGAAAATGGCCAGCATATCCTTGCATGGGGCGTTGTTCAGCTTGATATACCCGCCGGTGATGGCCGCCGCCGCCAGCAGCGTGCCCGCCACGATCCGGTCCGGCATGGGCCGGTACACGGCCCCGTACAGCCTGCTGACTCCCTCCACGTAGATGGTGTTGGTGCCCGCCCCGGATACCTTGCCACCCATGGCGTTGATGAAGTATTGCAGATCCATGATCTCCGGTTCCCGGGCCACGTTATGTAGGCAGGTCTTTCCCCGGAGCGTCACGGCGGCCATCATGGCATTTTCGGTGGCGCCCACGCTGGGGTAATCAAAATGCACCGAACCGCAGCGCATGGCGCTGCCGTCGCAATAGATCATGCCGCCTTCCTCGCGTACCTGTACCCCCAGCTGCCTCAGCCCGGCCAAATGCAGGTCAATGGGGCGCATGCCAATTTCGCAGCCGCCGGGAAAGGTCACGGTGGCCTTGCGAAATCTGGACAGCAGAGGACCCAGCATAAAAATGGAGGAGCGAATCCGCTTGGCCAGATCGTCCGGCATTTCAAAGCTGGAAATTCCCTGGGGGTCAATGCGCATTTCGTGCCCCCGGTCCGTCACCTGGCATCCCAAGGCCCGCAGGATCTCCCCCATATACCGGACGTCGCTCAGGTTTGGGCAGTCCAGCAGCGTGGTGGAATCATCGGCCAAAATTGCCGCCGCCATAATGGGCAATACCGCGTTTTTCGCACAGCCAACAGTCCATTCCCCATCCAGCCTGCGGCCACCCTGAATACGCAAGGAGCTCATCTTTTCACCCCCGTCAAGCTTCACATACTGCATCGTATGCCAAAGCCTGACTTGCGTGAAAATGGCTTACAACGTGCTCTCACCGCCCTTGGAAATGTTCAGGACAATGCCCACGGAGGCCAGCAAAATAGTGATGGAGGTGCCGCCTGAGCTAAAAAACGGCAGGGGCAGCCCCGTGGTGGGCAAGATCCCGGTGACCACGCCCATGTTGATAAAGGCCTGCACCGTGATCATGGCGGTGATCCCCGCCGCCAGCAGGCAGCCAAAGCGGTCCGGGCAGTTCACGGCGATGCGCATGCCCGCGAAGGCCAGGGCCAAAAACAGCGCGATCACCGCCAGGCAGCCTAAGAGGCCGAAGTCCTCCCCCACGATGGCAAAGATAAAGTCGCTTTCCGGGTAGGGCAGATAGGAAAACTTCTGCCTGCCCTGCCCCAGGCCCCTGCCAAACAGCCCGCCGGAGCCGATGGCGATGAGGGATTGGGCCAGCTGGTACCCCTCGTCGCTGATCTGGGCGAAGGGGTCCCGGAAGGACAGCAGCCGCTCCCTGCGGTAGGGCTCGCTCCAGGCATAGGCGAAGCCCACGGCCAACCCCGCCACGCCCATGAGCCCCAGATGCCGCCACTTGGCCCCGGCCAGCAGCATCATCAGCACCGCCACGATCATGATGCTGCCCGCCGTGGAGAGGTTGGGCTGCTGCAGGATCATCAAAAACATCAGCGCCGGAAGCACCAACAGCGGCACGATCCCCCGGAACAGCTTCTTCACCTGGGGCAGCCGGAAGGACAGCGTGGCGGACAGGTAGATCACCGAGGCCACCTTGGCCAGCTCCGAGGGCTGAAAGCTGAGCCCCGCGATGCTGAGCCAGCGCCGGGAGCCGTTGCGGAACACCCCGATGCCTGGAATCAGCACCAGCAGCAAAAACGCAAAGCTCACCACGAGGCCGAGGATCACGATCCTGGGCTGCTGCCAGAACCGGTAGGGGATGCGGCTGGTGATGCCCATCAGCAGCAGGCCCAGCCCAATGCCCACCAGCTGCCGCTTCACCTCCAGCAGCGCGTCCCCCTGGTCCACCGCCTGGTAGTAGGTGGCGCTGAACAGGGCCACCAGCCCAGCCAGCAGCAGCAGCGTCACCACTGTCAACAGCGTTTTGTCCACCGGGGCCCCGCGCCCCGCCAGCCTGCGGGAGGACCTCCGCTGGATTTTCCGGGTCAATTCCTCATGGGCAATCAAGAATCCCACCCCCTTTAGGAAGATGCATCGGCTTTTGTATGCGTCTTCCCCGCCGGAGGCGGGATGACCGGTCAGGACAGCTGCTGTACCATCTCTTTGAAAACCTGGCCCCTGTGCTCGTAATCCCGGAACATATCAAAGCTGGCGCAGGCGGGAGAGAGCAGCACGTTGCCCCCGGGCTTGGCCAGGGCACGGGCCTTGTCCACAGCCTCTTGCATGCTGTAGGCCCGAACCGTGCGGGAAAAGCCCGCTTCCTCCAGGCTGCGCTGGATCTGCTTGGCGGTTTGCCCCATAAGCACCACGTCCTGGATCATGCCGCTGGCGGCGATTTCCCGGCACAGGGGCAGAAAATCCGTGTGCTTGTCGTAGCCGCCCAAAATCAGCACGGTGGGGGCTTTCATGCTTTGGACGGCCTTGAGGGTGCTGTCCACATTGGTGCCCTTGCTGTCGTTGATGTAGACCACCCCCTGGAACACACGCACCTTCTCAATGCGGTGCTCCACCCCGGTAAAGGACTGTAGGGTGTGGCGGATCACCGCCAGGGGCACCCCGAAAGAGGCGGCCATGGCCGTGGCTGCCAACGCGTTTTCCAGGTTGTGGGGCCCCGGGATCAAGATCATGTCCGCGTCGCACACGGGCTTCTTCTTCCCGCCCGCCACAAAAACCACCTTGCCGTTTTCCACGCAGGCCCCGTTTTCCACCTGCTGGGCCCGGCTGAAAAACAGCACTTTGCTTTTGAGCTTGGGGGCCATTTTGGAAACGATGGGGTCATCCAGGTTCAGCACCGCGATGTCCGCCTCGCCCTGGTTCTCAAAGAGCCGCTGTTTCAGCTTGGCGTAGTGGGCCATGGTGCCGTGGCGGTTCAGGTGATCCTCGGTGATGTTCAGCACCGCCGCCACCCGGGGTTGGAAGGTCTTTACGGTTTCCAGCTGAAAGCTGGAAACCTCGGTAACGATGATATCGTCCTTCTTGCTTTTCAGGGCCACGGCGGAAAGCGGATAGCCGATGTTCCCGGCCACATGGGTCACATGCCCCGCGTTTTCAAACATCCTCCCCAGAAGGGTCACGGTGGTGGTTTTGCCGTTGGTGCCGGAGATGGCTAGCACCTGGCCTTGCAGCAAAGAGTAGGCCAGCTCCAATTCCCCGATCAGGGGAATGCCCCTCTCCTTGGCCGCCGTTACCACGGGGGCGTCGATGGGCACGCCGGGGCTGATCACCACCAAATCCGCGTCCTCCAGCAGCTTCACCGGGTCCTCCCCCAAGCGGAACACGCAGGAGGTATCCTTCAGCTCGTCCAAGTCGTTCCCGAAGGCCTCCGGCTTTTTCGCGTCGGACAAAATGGGAATCCCGCCGTTGTGCATCAGCAGCTGGGCCGCGGCGATTCCGCTACGGGCCATGCCCACCACCAGCACCCGCTTTTTCTCCACTTTCAAGGCGTCCACCCCTCCAGGCTTTTGTCAAGATAGCTTACGGAACCAGCTCGATGGAAAGAAGCGCGATCAGGGACAAAATTCCGGTGACGATGGCGTACATGGCTACCACCTGCTGCTCGCTCATGCCGGAGAGCTCGAAATGGTGGTGGATGGGGGACATTTTGAAGATCCGCTTCCCCTTGGTGAGCTTGAAGTAGGCCACCTGGATCATCACCGACAGGGAGGACAGGACCATGGTAAAGGCGATGAGCAGCAGAAACAGCGGCATGCGCAGCAGCATGGCCATGCCCACCGTGGCTCCGCCGATGAACATGCTGCCGGTATCCCCCATGAACACCGTGGCCGGGTAATGGTTAAAGCGCAGAAAGCCCATGCAGGCCCCGGCCAAAGCCATGGCAAAGAGGGCCAGGTTCTGGTAGTTGCCCACGAGCCCCGGGGCCAGGGCCCCTGCCGCCGCGATGGAGGTGAACACCGCCATCAGCCCCCAGGCGATGCTGCCGATGACCGTGACGCTGGACAGCAGCCCGTCCAGGCCATCCTGCAGATTGGCGCTGTTGATCATGAACATGATCACCAAGGTCATCAGGGGAATGTAGAACAGCCCCAGGTCCCATTCCGCGTTGAAGAAGGGAATCAGAATCCTGCTGCCTACCATGGGGTTCAGGTAGCAATAGGTGGAGAAGGCCACGCCCACCAGCACCTGCCCCAGGATTTTCTGCCACCAGATGAGCCCCAGGCTGCGCTTCTTCACCACCTTGATGTAATCGTCCACAAAGCCGATGAGCATGCTCACCAAGGACAGCGCCACCAAAGCCACCAAAAAGTCCCACAGGCCGTACCAGGTGCCGTGCAGCGCCAGGGCCGCCAGGCAGGTGACCACCGCGAACATGATGCCTCCCATGGTGGGGGTGCCCTGCTTGGTCTTGTGGCTCTCCGGCCCCAGCTCGTAGATGGTTTGTCCGAATTTCAGCTTCCGCAGCACCGGCAGCACCCGGGGACCAATCAGCAGCATGGCCAGCACCGACAGCACCAGCGCCAAAATCAACCGAAGCATGACGCTCCTCACTCCTTCGCGCTACCCGCGCCCATTTCCCCCAGCAGCTCCCGTACAACCACCTTTTCATCAAAGGGCCGCTTCACCCCCATGATGTCCTGGTAAGTTTCGTGACCTTTTCCCGCCAGCACGATCACATCCCCCTCCTTGGCCATGGCCAGGGCGTAGCGGATGGCTTCCCGGCGGTTCTCGATCACGGTGTACTGCCCCTGGGTCTTTAGTATGCCCCTTTCGATGGCCCGGAGAATCACGTTGGGGTCTTCGGTGCGGGGGTTGTCGCTGGTGAGAATGGAAAAATCCGCCAGCCTTCCCCCGATCTCCCCCATCAAAGGGCGTTTGCCATGGTCCCGGTCCCCGCCGCAGCCAAACAGGGCGATGACCCGGTTCTTGGTAAAGGCCCGCACGGCGGTGAGGATGTTCTCCAGAGCATCCGGGGAATGGGAGTAGTCCAGGATCACCTTGTAGGGAGTGCGCGTGTCCAGCATCTCAATGCGCCCCGGCACAGAGCGCACAGACTCCAGCCCGGCCCGGATGGTGGCGGAGTCGATCCCCAGAATCATGGCCATGGAGGCCGCCGCCAGGGCGTTGTACACGTTGAACATCCCCGTCATGCGCATGTGCACGGTCATGTCCTCCAGGCCCCGGAGCACAATGGAAAAGGAAACCCCGTTTTCGCTGATCTCGATGTCCCTGGCAAAGACGTCGGCGTTGGCGCTGATGCCGTAGGTCAGATAGGGGACCTTGATATCCTCCAAAATCCGCTCCGTGGTTTCCTCGTCCACGTTCAGGGAGGCGTTGAGCACGGCCCCATGGATGAAAAAGCTCTTTTTGGTGTTGAAGTAATTTTCCATGGTATGGAAATAATCCAGGTGATCCTGGGAGAGGTTGGTGTAGCAGCCCGCCTCAAAGGTGAGCCCGTCCAGGCGGTGCATGTCGATGGCGTGGGCGCTGACCTCCATGCTCACCGCCTCCACCCCCATATCCCGCATCTGCCGGAAACAGCGATGCAGGTCGATGGGGTCCGGGGTGGTGAGGTTGCTGGGGAGCTTTTCCTCGCCCACCATGTTGCCGGTGGTGCCGATGAGGCCGGTCTTGTAGCCGGCCTTTTCCAAAATGGCCTTCAGTAAAAAGCTGGTGGTGGTCTTGCCCTTGGTGCCGGAAACCCCGAACAGGCGCATCTCCCTGGCGGGATGGCCAAAGAAGGCGGAGGCGATGTAGGCCATGGCGGAGCGCACGTTCTCCACCCGCACCTGGGGCAGCGGGCTGTCCAGGATGCGGGAAACCACCAAGGCCACGTTGCCGCTTTGCCGGGCCTGGTCCGCAAAATCATGGGCGTCGAACCTTGCCCCGGGAATGCAGAAGAACAGGCCGTTTTGCGTTTTTTCCCGGCTGTCGGTCATCAGCTCGTCGATCTGAGTGATCATGTTGCCCTTGGTTTCCAAGATTCCAGGAACATCGGTTAGCAGATCCCTCAGCAGCATTTCTCATTCCCCCATCACCATTCGTTGGGCATCTGAAAGTTGACCGTTACCACCTGCCCCCGGGGCACATACTCGCCCGGGGCGGGCGCTTGAGAGACCGCGATTCCGCTTCCCTGAATCTCCATCTCCAGCTCCCTTTGCCGCAGAAGCCGCGCCGCCTCCACGATGGAGAGCCCCCGCACGTCGGGAACAAAAATCAAATCCTCCGCGGCGGGAAGCTCCCGGGGATCGGTATAGAGCATCACCTGCCCCCCGGACACCAGCTTGGCGCCCTTCGCGGGCATCTGATCCGTGACCCGGTCGCCCTGGCCGTCGCTGAGGACGGTGAAGCCCAAAGCCGCCAATTCCTTGCGGGCTTCCCACAGGGGCCTTCCCACCATATCGGGGACCAGGGCCTCCACCTGGGGTTCTCCCCCTTGGGGCTTACAACCTAAATAAGGTAACACATCTGCCAGAATTTGTCTAGCGAAAGGCGCGGCCGTGGTTCCGCCATAATCCACCGGCATGTCGGCCTCATCCACAATCACCAGCAAGGCGATGCGGGGATCGTTGGCCGGGGCGAAGCCGAAAAAGGAACCGATGTGCAGGTCCCGGACGATGCGCCCCTCCTTGTACACCTGGGCGGTGCCGGTCTTGCCCCCGATGCGGTAGCCGGAGATGGCCGCGTTCTTGGCCCCGCCCTTTGCCACCACCTGCTCCAGCAGCTCCCGCATGGTCTGGGAGGTCTCCTGGGAAATGGGCGTGGAAACCACCTTGGGCTGGGTCCGGTACAGCACGCTTCCGTCTGGGGAAATGGCCTCCTTCAGCAGGTAGGGCCGCATCAGATGGCCCCCGTTGATCACGGCGCAGGCCGCCGTAATCAGCTGCAGCGGGGTCACCGCCACGCTCTGCCCGAACCCGATCCTGGCCAGATCCACGTTCTTCACGGATTGGACCGGAATTAGTATACCACTTCCCTCCCCCTGTAAGTCAACCTGGGTTCGGCTTCCCAGGCCAAAGGCTTTCAGGTACTGGTACATCCTCTCCTGGCCCATGCGCAGGGCCAGCTCCACAAACACGGGGTTGCAGGAGTTCTGGAGGCCCTGGGCCATGGTCTCCGCCTTGTGGGGGTTGCCCCAGCAGCGGATGGTGTCCCCGTCCACCTTGATCTTGGCGTTGCAGTAGAAGGAGTCCCCGGGGGTGGTGACGCCGCTGTCCAGGGCCGCCGCGGCGGTGACCACCTTGAAGGTGGAGCCGGGCTCATAGGCGTCGGAGATGAGCTTGATCCGCATCAAAGCCTGGAGCGCTTCCCCGTCGTTTCGGGGCGGTGCGTTGGGATCGTAATCCGGCTTGGAGCACATGGCCAAAATGGCTCCGGTATAGGGGTCCATGGCGATGGCGTGCACAGCCCGGGCCTTGTTCACCCCAAAGCATTCCCGCATCGCCTTTTCGCAAATCTCCTGGATATTGGCGTCGATGGTCAGCTTGATGCTGCTGCCGGGGGTGGGCTCCACATACAGGTTCTCGCTGTCGTAAATGGCCTGGGACCTCGCGTCCACGCTGGTGAGTCTTCTGCCCGCCGTTCCCTTCAGCAGGCTTTCATACTGCTGCTCCAGGCCGGACTGGCCCACGCCGTCCACATTGGTGAGCCCCAGGGTCTGCACCAGGAACGATCCCCGGGGATAGACCCGGCGCACATCCTCGTCAAAGAGCAGGGCCCCCATATTGGCGGCCACGGCCTGCTCCTGGCTCGCTTGCAGATTGCGAAGGGCGTCCACAGCCTCCCGGGGCACCTGCCGCTTCAGGGTCACGGAGGCCTTGGTCTTGTCCTGCAGCTTGCCCAGCACCGATTCCTCGCTGAGCTCCAGCACCGGGCACAAAGTCCGGGCAAACAGCGCCTCATCGGAAACCTTCCGGGGATCGACGCTGACGATGTACGCCGTGGCGCTCATTACCAACGCCTGGCCGTTGGTGTCCAAAATCTCCCCCCGCCGGGCATAGACAATGCCGTCCCGGGTCCATTGGCGCACGCCCCGCTGGGTCAAGGAAATGGATTCCACAGTGGTCAGGGCCGTGATGCGCACCGCCAGCACCAGGTACAGCAGCACCAGCGCAATCAGCAGCACAAGGACCCGCCTGCGGATCGGAAGCTCTGTGGGCATTTTCTTCCCTCCCATCAGCATGGTTCTGCTTCAAACCCAGGAAAACAGCTTGCCGTATTCCTGGCGCAAGCTGCTTTCTGTGTCTTTGGAAGGGAAGGCCGGTGGCCTCCCTGCTTTTCTTTTGCGCCTGTCCAGCCCCTTGGGGGCTAGTATCCTCCCCCCGCGGAAGCGATGGCCGGAACCGGGGTTTCCTCCCCGGCCCTCACCGCCTGGTTGGAATCCTGGCTTTCCTGGGCCAGGCGGGCCTGGGTGTCCAGGGGGCGGGTGTCCATGGCCACCAGGTGGATCGCCTCGGCGGCCTCCCCGGAGATCATGTTCAAATCCCGGGCTGCGGTGTAGCAGATGGTGGCGGCGTCGGAGGCCTCGGCGATCTGGGAGGCCAGCTCGTCATTGGCCTTGGCGCAGGCTTCAATGGACTCGTTCATCCGGTTCAGGGACTTTTGCCTCTCCGCCAGGGTCCCCTGCTGGCTCAGGAGCAAAATCCCCAGGAAGAAGGCCGTGACCGCAATCAGCAGAATGGCCCCCCTCAGGGAAACCCGCGCCCCCGGATACTCCGCCCGGGCCTTCAGGGACGCGTCCAGCTGCCGGTATTCCTTGTCCAGATGCGCGTATTCCAGCCGCTTGGCCTGGGTGCGCCCCCGGCGCGGGTTGTCCGGCTTCAGCAGCCCGGTCCTGGGGTCGATCTCGCTGCTGGGCAGGTATACGCTGGAGTGCACATACATCCTTTGGGTGGGGTAGATATACTCCTGTCCATATTCATTTTCATAGCTTCGATATACCATGCCATGCTGTGCCATCGTAATCCTATCCTCTCGGTTTGGGTCCTAGAACCGGCCCCGGTCAATCGTCCAAATTGCCCAACTGTTCCAAAATGGATTCCAAATTGTCGGTAAAGTAGAGATCCTCGGCCTTGGCCCTGGCGCTGTCCATAATGCGCACATGGTCGAAGGCGCCGCTGATTTCCAAATCCTTCGCCTCCCCCAGCATCCTTTGCCGCAAGGTGGCCGGCAGCAGAAGCCTGCCCTGGGAATCCGCCTGAGAGCCGGGGAAGCTGAGCTTGGAAACCTGGTCGGAGAACCGCTGCACAATGGGCTTTCTGGGGTTCATGGCCCGAATCTCGCAAAGCAGCTGGGCGAAAACCCCGTTGGGATACAGGGCGATGCCCTGAAAATCCCGGGTGGGTCCGATGGTAAAGGTCTCCCCCAAGGCGGGGCGGTATGTCAGAGGGATGATGATTCTTCCCTTGGCGTCCAGGGAGTGCTCGTAGGAGCCGAAGAAGGAATAGGACTGGGGTGCGGCGGCTCCCTGGGGCCCGGCCTGGACATGGTTTTGGGGTTCAAAACCGTCCATGGGCCTCACCCCTCTCTTTGCCTCCATATTTCACCCTAAAATGGGACGTGACTCCATTATTATCCACCATTATGAAAATGTCAACTCTGGAGTTCTAGGCAACTCCTTTGTTTTGGTAACATTTCAGTCCATCTTTTTCATGGTTGCGAGAACGCGAGTTCTTATACAATGCTTGGTATGCGCGAAAATGCCGTGATGGCTTGCATCACGGCATTTTCGCCCCTAAAAAGGAACTTTTGAGTCTATAATATGACGAAAACCCTCCTAAAACTTAACAATTACGTCATATAAAGTTTAAAAATTGGAAGTCTTTACCAATCAGGAAATCCGAAGGGGCGAAAACTCCAGCGCGTCGCAGGAAACCAGCAGATACTCAATCCCATTCCGCTTTCCCACAAAGCCGTTTTTAATCCCGGCCCCATGCAAATGCCCGTAAACCACCTGCCTGGCCGGGCTTTGCTCCAGCAGCCGGGTAAAGGCGGTGTCCGCCCCGTCCGCCAATAGGGGCGGGAAGTGCATCAGCACCGTCAGGGGCAGGCCTTCCCCCATCCGCCGGGCGGCTGCAAGGGACATCTCCAGCCGCAGCAGCTCCCGCTCGTAGATCCTGCGGTCCTGGTCCGGCAAGGGGCAGGCGGGGGTGGGAAAGGTCCATCCCCTGGCCCCGCAAAAAACCTGCCCATCCAGGGCCAAAGCGTCGTTTTGAAGGGCGTGCATCCCGGGGGGAAGCATAGCGCGGACCTTGCTGATGGAGCTCCACCAATAATCGTGGTTGCCCCGCAGCAAAACTTTTTTCCCGGGCAGCGCCCCAATGGCCTCCAAATCCTCCATAGCGTGGGGAAGATGCATGGCCCAGCTGATATCCCCGGGAATGAGCACGATGTCCTCCTGCTGCACATTCTCCCGCCAGCTTTGCCGGATTCTTTCAAAATGGCGGTCCCACTGCGCGCCAAAAACGCTCATGGGCTTGTCGTTCTGACCGGGCAAATGCAAATCGGCAATGGCGAAAACGGACATGAAAACCTCGTTTCAAAGCGGTGGATACAGGCTTACCCGTTATTCCTCATCGGAGTCCTCGTCGTCCTGGTCGCTTTGCTCATCCTCGATGACGCTCTCCAAGGAGAGCTCGCTCTCGATCTCCCCGAACTCCCCTTCGGGGATGTCCTCGCGGATCTGGGGAATGATCTCGTCCATGGTGCTGACGGAATCCAGGCCCATGGTGTTTTCGTCCACAGCCTCGGGCCCCTCGGCCCCGTCGTCGCCGCCCCCGGCCAGCATCTCCTTATGGCAGCTCAAGCAAACATCCTTGCCGGGCAACGCGGGGGCCGCGTTGCATACGGAACAAAGCTCCATCTCATCTTGCGCGGGTTCGCCCTTCATTTCCCGCAGGCAAACCTTGCAGTACTTTTCAGTTTCCTGAATGTAGTTGAGCTCGCACCGGGGACATTTGACTAGATTCATCAGCTGGAACCTCCTGAAAATGTTGGTATTGGGCGTTTTCATCCCAATTGTAATTCTTACCATGGAAATATCCTGGAAAATCGATTGCAAATGTGAGAAATAAATATTACGATTTCGTTACGTCATGGACGTAATATTTTAACATTTGGAGGTGTCCTATGAATTTCAAACGTCTGCTCGCTCTCCTGGTTGTCCTGAGCCTCACGGTCAGCGGAGCCGCTCTTGCTTCCGGGGCTCCCACTTCGCAGTTCGGCTTTACGGGATGGCCCTACCGGCAACCTACCAACTGCGATACCACCCAGAGCGCCGTGTGGTCTTCCAAGGATTGCGGCAGCCAAGGAAGTTCCCAGGCTCCCGATCCCACTGTCAAGCCCGAGGCCACGCCTGCTCCCACCCAGGCCCCTGCGGCCACTCCGGCCCCCACGGCCACCCCGGCCCCGGAGGCTACGCCCAAGCCCACCGCCGCGCCCAAGCCCACCGTGGACAGCAGCACTGGCAATAACTCCGGCGGATGTCCGCTTCGGCCCAGCACGCCCACGCAAAAGCCAAGCGCTACCGCAAAACCGACCAATCCTCCGGCTGCTACCCCCAAGCCCACATCCTCCACAGGTGGAGATTATACTACGGGTTCTGTCAGTACGCAAGAGGCAATTGCTTTTCAATTGTTGAACCAGGACCGGGCCAACAACGGCCGCGCCGCCCTGGCGCTGGACCCCGTGCTCTCCAGCCTGGCCCGGATGAAGAGCACCGACATGTATACCAACAAGTACTTCGCCCATACCTCCCCCACCTTGGGCAGCGCCGCGAACATGCTGCGCAACAATGGATATTCCTTTGCTTCCGTTGGGGAAAACATCGCCCATCACGCTACGGTGACCAAAGCCCAGGCCGCCTTCATGAGCAGCACGGGCCACCGCACCAACATTTTGGGCTCCCAGTGGACCAAGGTAGGCATCGGGGTATGCTATGACTCCCAAGGCTTTGTGTACGTAACTCAGCTATTTGTTCGCTAAACGGAGCCGTCAGGCTTCCCATCATGGATTTCCAAAGAACGGAGCGGGGCCGATACCGCTCCGTTCTTTATGCCATCCGGCCGTAGGGAAAGCCCCATCGGTTGGTTTTGGGGCGGCTTGGCGTCTTTTGGTAATAAGTAGGCCGGGCTCCCTGGCGCATGTAGGGGTTCTCCGCCACCCCGGCGGCCCGCAGCACGCTTCGGCCCGCCATGCTCCCCCGGGGGCGCACATAGGTGCTCAGGGCCGTGGTGGTACTGGGCGCCGGGGCCATCTCATCCCCTGGGACGGGCACAAAGGGGTTTTCCCCGGAGGGTGTGACGTAAAAATAGGGATCGGAAAACTGCGGCTCGCCAACCATCCGCTGCAAGGCGGGCAAGAATACAGCCTCGCTTTTTTGCAGAGCGGGACGCATCCACAAACTTCGTTGCATGAAAGAACACTCCTTCCAACTTGCCACCAGGGGAGGCTACTGCATGCTATGCACACCCTGGGGGAATGTGAAAAGGAGCGCCTGTTTTGCCTTTTTCCCCGGGCTATTCCTGCCGCGGGGGCGGGCAGGGCTCCAGGGTTTTTTCATACTGCCGGTACACCCGGTAGCGCTGGGCCCCCATCCGCTGGGTATTGAGGATGGAGGGAAGGTTGGTTTCGTCGATGGTGGAGGCCTCGATGGCCTGATAGCCCAGCCCCTTGGCGTTCTCGTAGGCGGTTCGGGCCAAGGCGGCGCTGACGGCCTTGCGCTGATAATCCGGGGATACGAACAGCATCAGGCACCGGGCCACCCGGACGCTTTTGCGCCCCAGGAGCATGGTGATCCAGCCAAAGGGGAACAGCCTTCCCTGGTTGGTTTTCAGCAGGGGGTTGAAATCCGGGAAGGCCACCAGCACCCCCACGGGGCGCTCCTGGGCAAAGGCCATCACGATCAGGCCGCTTTCGGAGAAGTTGAGCAGGCCCTTCATTTCATCCAAAATGTCCGCGTCCGTGGGGGGCACCAGCTCCCAGTGCTCCGGGAACGCCTCGGTGACCACCTGGGAAATCTGCTTGGCCAGCAGGGCATGGTCCACCTTGCGGGGGTCCACGCTCTCCACCCGGAACCCGAAGCGCTTTTGGGCCATCTCGCTGAGGCGCTCCGTTTCCGCCACGGGAAAGTCCGCAAGCTCCAGCCAATAGGCGTAATGGTCCCGGTGCTTGGTAAAGCCGTAGGCGGTGAGGAAATCATTGTAAAAAGGCGGGTTGTAGGGGTTGAACAGCACGGGTCTTCCGTCGAAGCCCTCCTGGAGCAGGCCTTTGCTGAAATCGTTAAAACCCGGAGTGTTGGGGCCCACCACCCTTTCCATCCCCAAGGACAGCAGGTATTCCATGGCCGCGTCCAGCACCGCCCGGGCATACTCCATGTTTTTCTCGGTTTCAAAGAGGCTGATGTAGCCCCGCTTCTCCCCCAGGCGCTCATTCAGCCGGGTGTCCACCCCCGCCAGCACCCGGGCCACGGGCTTCTCCCCGTCATAGGCCATGAAAAACTGATGCTCCCCGCACAGCAGGGGGTTGTTTTCCCCCAAAAGGGAGCGCAACACCGTGCCGTACAGGGGAGGCACCCAGTTGGGGTCCTTCCGGTACAGCCTGTAGGGCAGGTCCAGAAACTCCCGAATTCCCTTTTGGGTCTTTTCGATCTCTCTAACGTGAATCATCCGGCGTCCTCCTTTGTATGGATTGACCGCGGCGAAGCCAGCTTGTTTATTCCTCTAGAGAGATTGTACCATATTGCTCCTCCCCCCTCAAGGGCTCTTGGGAGGGATGTAGGAAAGGAATTTTTTCGATCAGGTCCAGCAGCTCCTCCCGGCCTGTGCCGTCCTGGCTGGAGAAGGGGAGAATCTCCCAGGGCTGCTTTTGCAACCCCCGGCAGAGGGGAGCCAGCTGCTTCATCCGGGCCCCCCGGCTGACCTTGTCGGCCTTGGTGGCGATGACGCTAAAGGAAATGCCCATCTCCCGCAGATAGCGGTTCATGGTCAAATCGTCCTGGCTGGGCTCGTGGCGGATGTCCACCAGGTGCAGCACGTGGCGCAGCAAGGTGCTGTGCTGAAAATACCCATCCATCATGGCGCCCCAGCGCTGCTTTTCCGCCTTGTCCACCTTGGCGAAGCCATAGCCTGGCAGGTCGATGAGATGAAACTGTTCATTGATCAAAAAAACGTTGATCAGCCGGGTCTTTCCGGGGGTGGAGCTGGTTTTGCAAAGCTTCCTGCGATTGCACAGGGCGTTGATCAGCGAGCTTTTGCCCACGTTGCTCTTTCCCACCACCGCCAGCTGCGGCAATACCACCGGGGGCTGCTCCGCGTAGAGGGCCAGGCTGGTTACAAAAGAAGCGCTTTTGATCTCCATGGGTTACACCCTTCCAAAGGCGCCGGGGGCCGGGGAGGGCGGGATGGTCAGGGGATCGGAGGAGAGGGCGGCGCTGTTGCCGGCGTCCCCCGTGGGCAAGGGGCTCAGCAAAGCCGCCTCCAGCACCTCCCGGATGTCGGAGATGGGCTGCACCTTCACCTTGTCCAATACCCCGGCGGGAATCTCCTCCAGGTCCTTTTCATTCTCCGTGGGCAGCAGCACCAGGGGGATGCCGGCCCGGTAGGCGGCCAGCAGCTTTTCCTTCACGCCGCCAATGGGCAGCACCCGGCCCCGGAGGGTGATTTCCCCGGTCATGGCCACGCTCTGCTTCACGGGGATCTCCGTCAGGGCGCTGACCAAGGCGGTGGCCAAAGTGACCCCCGCCGAGGGGCCGTCCTTGGGCACAGCGCCCTCGGGCACGTGGATATGAATATCGTTTTGTTTGAAGAAATCGGAATGGATGCCCCAATCGTCCGCGTGGGCCCGAACCCAGGACAGGGCCGCCTTGGCGCTTTCCTGCATCACGTCCCCCAGCTTTCCGGTCAGCTGCAGCGCCCCGGAGCCCTGCATGATGGTGCATTCCACCTCCAGGGTCTCCCCGCCCACGGCGGTATAGGCCAGGCCGATCACCACGCCCACCCGGCTCTCCTTCTCCGGCAGGTCCCGCAGGTATTTGACCGCCCCCAGGTACTCCTTCAGCTTCTCCTGGGTCACGTTCACCTCCGTGGCATCGGTGTCCAGAATCTCCACCGTGGCCTTGCGCACCACCCGGGCCAAGGTGCGCTCCAAAGTCCGCACCCCGGCCTCCCGGGTATAGCCCTCGATGAGGCTGCGCATTACCTTGTCCGCCATCTTCACGCTGCGGCCCTGAAGCCCATGTTGAACGATCTGCTTGGGCAGCAGGTGCCTCTTGGCGATTTTCAGCTTCTCCTCCTCGGTATAGCTGGGCACCTCGATGATCTCCAGCCGGTCCAGCAAGGGAGGCGGAATGGTGTCCACCGTGTTGGCCGTGGTGATGAACATCACCCGGCTCAGATCAAAGGGCAGCTCCAGGTAATGGTCCCGGAAGGAATGATTCTGCTCCGCGTCCAGCACCTCCAGCAAGGCCGCCGAGGGGTCCCCCCGGAAGTCGGAGCTCATCTTGTCGATCTCGTCAAACAGGAACACGGGGTTCATGGTCCCCGCCTGCTTCATCCCCGCGATGATGCGCCCGGGGATGGCCCCCACATAGGTGCGGCGGTGCCCGCGAATCTCCGCCTCATCCCGCACGCCGCCCAAGGACATCTGCACAAACTCCCGCCCCACCGCCTTAGCGATGGCCCGGACGATGGAGGTCTTGCCCACCCCCGGAGGGCCCACAAAGCAGAGGATGGGGCCCTTCATGTCCTTCTTCATGCGCAATACCGCCAGGTATTCCACAATCC
>JARKQO010000188.1 GCA_029974855.1 Eubacteriales bacterium | reverse complement strand
ACGACACGGTGAGCGCCTGCGGCACCTGGAGCTGCCCCGAGTTCTTCGAGGAGTTCATCATCGCCATGGAATGAGAAGGGCCCGTCAGGGACCCTGTGGACAAGGAAAGAAGCCTTCCCGGGAAAGGGAGGGCTTCTTTCTTTGCTAGGCTGCTGCGGCGGGCTTTCAGTAGAAGTCATCCTGCGATGTTCATTGATAGGGAGACTCGAAGGTGCCATTGCCGCCGGAGAAGCTTACCTGATCCAAATAGATGCTGATGGCGGGGCGGATGCCGACATTGTCGCGGTCAATACGCGCTTCCCCCAGCGCACCGTTGGCGCGTACCTGGTATAGGCTGGTGCTTCCTTTGGCTGTTCGGGTATAATAGGTGCTGTAATTCGCGCTGGATGCCCACAGGCCGGCGTTGAGCGCATCGTAAACACCCATGGCTAGCCTTCGCTCATCCGGGCAGGCTTCATCCCATGAGAATCCATAATTTTCATTTAGCAAATCCCCTTTGGACAGCAAAAACACACGCCCCAATTCGCTGCTGTTGGCCAGAGCGTCATACGTATCTCTCGACGAAAAGGCCTCGGACAGGAAGGTTTTATTCAACCAAGTTTTGAGCCTGCTGTTCGTCCACTCGGAGCTTTGATCATCAAAGGAGCGCGTTTCAAGGATATACTCGCTTACCAACAGGGCCCTGTCTTTGGTCGCATACAATACCCTCCATAGGATGGGTTCCGGCAGGCTGCTTCCCGAATCATACTCGCCAAATAGGACGTACTGATAGCTTTCCCCGTCCCAACCGTGCAGCACGGAGCTTCCTGAAACATCCGCCAGCGCGCTGGGGATGAGAGAAAGTAACATCGCGCAAACCACAACGAGCCTCCAGCCGTTTTTCAACCATCGGTTCATACCTCTTATCCCTCCCGGTTCTTTTTTTATGATGGGTTCCGCACTCTTTTTTGCTTGATGGTGAGAAACATGTTTTGATCGGATCAGTTTGTAATAGTCTATCATTGCGTCTTAAAGCGGTCAAGACATTGCGGGCAGTTTTACGGGGGTGTTTTGGAAGTTTTTGATGTGTTTGGCGCTTTTGGCAATTAAAATGAAGATGCTTTTACTGAAAATCTATTGACATTGACGTTACGTCATGGTTTATGATGCTTCTGTCAGGAGGGATGGGGATGGAGTACACGGTGCAAAAGCTGGCCCGGTTGGCGGGGATCAGCCCCAGGACCCTCCGGTTCTATGACCAAAGCGGGCTGCTGCGGCCCGCCAGGATCAACTCCTCAGGCTACCGGATCTACGGAGAGGCCCAGGTGAGCCGCCTGCAGCAGATTCTGTTCTACCGGGAGCTGGGCATGGGGCTGGAGGAGATCGGAAGGACCCTGGACAGCAAGGATTTTGAGCCCCTGGCCGCCCTTGAGGCACATCTGGAGGCGCTGCTGGAGCGCCAGACCCAGACCGCCCGGCTGATTGAAACGGTGCAAAGAACCCTGGAGCAGGAAAGAGGAGGAAGGCCCATGACAGACGCGGAAAAATTTGAAGGCTTCAAGGAGAAGCTGATCCGGGACAACGAGGAAAAATACGGCCAGGAGATCCGGGAAAAGTACGGCGAGGAGGCTGTGGCCGCCAGCAACGCCAAAATGATGGGGATGAGCCGGGAGCAGTACCAGGCCATGGAGGCCCTGGGGGTTGAGCTCCTGGGCAAGCTGGAGGCCGCCGTGAAGGCCGGGGAGGACCCCAACCGAGAGGCGGGCCGGGAAGCGGCCCGGATGCACCGGGACTGGCTGGGGTACACCTGGGGCCAGTACAGCCCCGAGGCCCACAAAGGCCTGGGGGACATGTATCTGGCGGATGAGCGCTTCACCGCCTACTATGACAAGGCCGTGCCCGGCTGCGCCAGGTTCCTCCGGGACGCCATCCATGCCTGGGTGAAGTGAAAAGGGAAAGCCCGGGAAGCCACGGAGCCAAAAGAAACGCCGCCCCAGGTCGCAACGTCGCCTAGGCGGCGTTTTTTGATCAAAGCAGGATTCTTTCCCCCCATATCCCAACCCTTGGCAGTGGCCCGGGATCGTGTTATAATGAAAGATGCTCATGCACCAGTCCACCTGAAGGAGGCTTCTGCGGTGAACGCCAGAGAATACATCCGGAAAAACGCCAATATCCCGAACCTGCTGACCTTGCTGCGGTTGTTTCTGGTACCGGTGTATGTGGCGCTCTTTGTGAAGGGGCTCAAATACTCCGCCTTGACCGTGTTTTTAGTGGCCTGCTTCACGGACCTGCTGGACGGCTTTTTGGCCCGCAGGCTCAACCAGATCACCGACTTCGGGAAGCTGGTGGACCCCTTTGCGGACAAGGTGATGGTGCTCACCGCCATGTTCTCCATGACCGTTGGGAACTCCAAGATTCCCCAGGTGATCCCCTGGGAGGCCACCCTTTTGCTGCTGCTGAAGGAGGCGGTGATGGTGGTGGGGGGCCTGGTGATGCTCAAGCACGGCATCGTGGTATACAGCAGCATGATTGGTAAAACTGCCCATTGCGTGTTCATCGGCGCTTTGGTGGCAACCTATTTTCATGATTTTTTGTCCGGCGCTCTGCCGTCCTGGCCTCTGAGCCCCGATTTGCTTCTGGTTTGGCTGGCGGTGGCGCTGACCCTGTGCGCCATGGTTTTCTATATCACCGCCAGCATCCGAAAGGCAAGGGACCTTGGCATCATCGGCCAAGCCAAGGAAAAGGCGCAGCCCTAAGGCTGGCTCCCACACTTGCCAGATGGCTTCATGCCACAGGAGGTTCCCATGCAAGATACCATCTTGATCCTCGGCAATGATCCGTCCCTGGCCGGGCTGATTGCCCATACCCTGCGGCTCCAGCAGGTGTATACCCTCCAGATGCCCCTGGAGACCCCCGCCCGGGAGGCGCTGTCCATGGGGCCCCGGGGGATCATTGTGGCCCCGGACCCCTGCGTCAAGGGGGTTCTGCCGGATCCGGGCTATCTGGAGGCGGAGATTCCCCTTCTGGCTTTGGGGGACCTGGCGGAGGCCCTTTGCCTCCACTTCGGCGGAGAGGCCTTGCCCTGGCTGACCGCGCCCCAGGGGGTCACCCTGTGGCTGGCGGAGGGCCCCCTGTTTGAGGGCATGGCCGGGGGAGAGCATGTGCTGCGGGACCTGAGCCAGCTGATTTTGCCTTCGGGCCTTACCCCTTTGGCCACCGCCACGGAGCGGGTGATCGGCTTTGTGCATGAGCAGCGCCCTGTGTACGGGCTCCAATACCCCATCGAGCATAATGACCCGGACGCGGCCCGGCTGCTGCTGAACTTCGCCACCGGGGTCTGCGGGGCCCAGGCCGATTGGGAGGAGCACGGCATCATCAAGCAGGCCATCGACCGGATTCGCGCCGTGGCCGGAGAGGACCGGGTGCTGTGCGCGGTGTCCGGCGGGGTGGACAGCATGGTCTGCGCCAAGCTGGCCCAGATGGCCGTGGGGGACCAGCTCCACTGCGTCTTTGTGGATACGGGCCTGCTGCGGCAGGGAGAGGCGGAGGGGGTCATCGCCGCTTGCAAGGAGTACCTGGGAATCCAGGTCCACCGCATGGAGGCCCAGGAGGCGTTTTTGCGGGCCATGGCCGGGGTATCCATCCCGGCGGACAAGGAGCGCATCACCTTGACCTTGCTGAAGCAGATTTTCCGCAAGGAGCTCCTGGGCGACCCCACTTTGAAAACTTTGGCCCTTGGCACCAATTACAACGATACCCTGTACAGCGGCCCCGGAGCCCTGGCCGTGGACGAGGGCCTGCCCGAGGAGGGGGGCTACCGGCTGGTGGAGCCCCTGCGGCCCCTGTTCAAGGAGGAGGTGCGCCGGGTGGGGGCGGCCCTGTCCTTGCCCTCGGCCATTGTGAACCAGCAGGCCTTCCCCTCCAGCGGGCTGGCCCTTCGGGTCATCGGAGAGGTGACCCAGGAGCGGCTGGCTTTGCTCCGCAAGGCCGACGCCATTTTCGTGGAAGAGCTGTCCGCAGGCGGCCACGAAAAAAAGCTTTGGCGCTATTACGCCACCTTGGGGGAGGAACCCCTTACCCCCGGCTCCTATGTGATCGTGCTGCGGGCCTTGCAAGCCACCCAGGAATGCGCCTATCCGGCCCGGCTTCCCTTTGACCTGCTGGAGCGGACCACCCACCGGATTTTGGACAGCGTGCCGGGGGTGAGCCGGGTGATTTACGATTTGACCCCCAGCATGCATTACAGCGAGCAGGAATAACCTGGGGAATACCCCCGTAAATTTCGGGCGGCTGGCCGCCGCCTCCAAGGAGGCCCCCATGCTGATCTGCGATACCCATGCGGATACCCTCTGGGCTATGCAAGACCCCAACCGGGATGTAACCCAACCCCTCCATATTACCAAGGAACGCCTGCAATCCGCCGGGGACGTGCGGGTGCAGGCGTTGGCGCTTTTCACGGGGAACACAGGGCTTAAGGACGACCCGGATATCGTGCTGCGGGAATTGCAAATGCTGGACCGCTTAAAGGCTCAGGGGTTTCGGCAGATTACCCGATTGGAGGACGCCCTTCCCGGCCAGGCCAACGTCTTGCTGACCCTGGAGGGGGGCGAGGTGTTCCATGGAGGGCTGGACACCTTGGACCACTACGCCGCCTTGGGGGTGCGGGCCGCCGCCTTGGTGTGGAACAACGAAAATCAGCTTGCCTATCCAGCGGTGAAGGGCCCCGGCCCGGGACTGACCCTTTATGGGGAACGGGTGGTTGTGGGCATGCACGATTTGGGCATTGCGGTGGATGTGTCCCATATGAGCCTCCGGGGGGTGGAGGATGTGCTGAGCCTGGGGGGGCCGCCTCCCATGGCCTCCCATAGCTGCGCCTTTGCCCTCTGCCCTCATCCCCGGAACCTGACGGATGACCAGCTCCGGGCGATTTTCGCGGCCGGGGGCTATGTGGGGGTGGCCTTTTACCCGGTGTTTCTGCACCCCTCCGGAAAGGCGGATGTGGATACGGTGATCGACCACATCGCCCATCTGTGTGACCTTGGGGGCCAAAAGCATGTGGGCCTGGGCTCGGATTTTGACGGCATCGAATGCTGCCCCCAGGGCCTGGCCCACGCCGGGGAGCTTCCCAACCTGTTCCGGCGCATGGAGGAGCGGGACTTTGAGGAGTCCTTGGTGCGGGCTGTGGCCGGGGAAAACTTCGCCGCCTACCTGGAGAGGGTCACCGAAGCCGCCACCCGGGGACCTTTTTGCAGCGCCTGATCCTTCTGAACTTTTTTTGTACCCCCGGGGTCCTTTCTTGACAAGCAATCCGCCAAAATGATATTCTGGTTTAATCCCTTTTTGGGTTTCGGCTCCAAAAAGGGTATATTTTCACAAGGAGGTTATGCCAGATGCCTACCAATGCCCAACAACTCCAGTTGATTGCCATGCGAATTAGGGACCTGCGGGACATTACCGGCCTGAGCGCTCAGGAAGTCGCGGATAAAACGGGCATTGATCCGGCTGAGTACGAGGCATACGAAACAGGCACCCGGGATTTCTCCTTCTCCCACCTGTTCAACATCGCCGCGGCCCTGGGCGTGGACATCAGCGACCTCCTGACCGGTGAAAGCCCCAAGCTCCACGGCTATGTGCTGACCCGGGCGGGCCAGGGCCTGGCCTTCCACCGCCGCCAGCAATACCAGTACCAGCATCTGGCCTATAACTTCCGGGACAAGCTGTCCGAGCCCTTCATCGTCACCGTCCGCCAGGACGAGCCCGGGGCCCTGAAGCAGGCCCACAGCCATGAGGGCCAGGAGTTTGACTATGTGCTGGAGGGCACGCTGAAAATGGAGCTGGGTGGGAACGAGCTGTACCTGCAGCCCGGGGACAGCGTGTATTACAACAGCTCTTTGCCCCATGTGATGTATGCCCCGGAAGGAGACTGCCGCTTTATCGCGGTGGTGGTGAAGGAGGAAGCCAAGCCATGATGAAGCCGCTGTACCTGGACTATGTAACCTGCCCCACCCAATATGCCACCTATGATGATTTTAATAAAAAGTTCCAGATCAGCCCGCCCCAGAGCTTCAACTTCGCCTACGACGTGGCGGACCGGATCGCCGCCCAGGAGCCGGAGCGCCTGGCGGTGCTGTGGACGGATGAAAACGGCGCGGCCATTCGTTATACTTTTGGGGAATTGTGGGAGGAGAGCAACCGGGCCGCCAACTGGTTCGTTTCCCTGGGCATCGTTAAAGGGGACAAGGTGATGGTGGTGCTGCGCCGCCATCTGGAGTTCTGGCCCATTTTGATGGCCTTGCACAAGATCGGCGCGGTGGGCGTGCCCGCCACCCACCTGCTGACGGAGAAGGACGTGATCTACCGGGTCAATGCCGCGGGCATCCGCATGATCGTGGCCACCTACCGGAACGAAACGGTGCTGGCTGCCTGCCAGGCGGCCAAGGCGGCCTGCCCCACCCTGGAAACCCTGGCGGTTTTGAAGGGTCCCCGGGAGGGCTTTGCCAGCTATGACCTGGAGATGCCCGCCTTCTCCGCCCAGTGGGAAAAGCCCACGGGGGACGCGTACCCCCACAGCCAGGACCCCTTGTTGCTTTACTTCACCAGCGGCACCACCGGCATGCCCAAGATGGTGGAGCACAACCACTACTACCCTCTGGGGCATATCGTCACCGCTTTGTACTGGCAGCAATGCATCGACGGAGGCATCCACCTCACCATCAGCGAAACCGGCTGGGCCAAGAGCGTGTGGGGCAAGCTCTACGGCCAATGGCTTACGGGCAGCGCCGTGTTCGTGTACGAGTTTGAGCGCTTTGTGGCCAAGGACATGCTCCGGCAGATCGCCCAGCATGGCGTCACCACCTTCTGTGCCCCGCCCACCATGTACCGGTACATGCTCCAGGAGGATTTTGCCGCCTACGACCTCTCCAGGCTGAAGCACTGCTCCGTGGCGGGAGAGCCCCTGAACCCGGACATGTTCGCCGAGTGGGTCAGGCGCACCAACATCCCCCTTTTGGAGGCCTTCGGCCAGACGGAGCTGGTGGTGACTTTGGCCACCTTCCCCTTCATGAAGGTCTGCCCAGGCAGCATGGGCAAGCCCTCCCCCCTGTTTGACGTGGATTTGGTGGACGAGGAGGGCAACAGCTGCCCCCCCGGCGTCACCGGCGAAATCGTGGTGCGGGCCACTGTGGAAGACCGGCCCGTGGGCATGTTCCGGGGCTATTACCTGGACGAGGACCGCACCCAGTCTGTCTGGGCAGACGGGCTGTACCACACCGGGGACGTGGCTTGGCGGGATGAGTGGGGCTATTACTGGTATGTGGGCCGCTCCGACGACGTGATCAAGTCCAGCGGCTACCGCATCGGGCCCTTTGAGGTGGAGAGCGCCTTGCTGGAGCACCCCGCCGTGCTGGAAACCGCCATCACCGGCGCGCCGGACGAGCTGCGGGGCCAGGTGGTAAAGGCCACCGTGGTCCTGAAACCCGGCTTCAGCCCCGGCGAGGAGCTGAAAAGGGAGCTCCAGGAGCATGTGAAGCGCATCACCGCGCCCTACAAGTACCCGCGCATCATCGAATTCGTCAGCGAATTGCCCAAGACCATCAGCGGCAAGATCCGCCGGGTGGAGCTGCGGGAAAGGGCTGAAACCTAAGGCTGCTAACGGAAAGGAGGGGCACTGTTGAGGGACGCGCTAAGGCGGGTGATAGCCTGCCTTCTGGCCATCCTGCTGCTGGGCCCGGGAACCCCGGCCTCCGCCGCCAAGGCCAAGACTTTGGCCGGATGGCTGGAGGGCTTTGCCTCCGGGGAAGGCTGGTTTGGGGAGGATTTCGCCTATGACATCACCGATACCGCCGCCTGCTGGGAGCTGCTCCAAAGGCCCGTCACGGTCCTGGACGTAGGGGAGCGGGAAGTGGTCTACCCCTTGGTGGAGCCCGGCGGAGCAAAGGTGAACGACGATCCCTATGGCGGGTTCATCGCCGGAACTACCACCGCCGTCCATGTGCTGGGCAAGAACGAGGACGGCTGGACCCTGATCGAGGGGCTCGATGACTATGACCGGCTCATTCAGGGCTATGTAAAGACCAAGCTGCTGAAAACCGTGACCCCTAACCCCACCTATGGCCTGATCGTGGACAAGCTGACCCAGCGGCTGTACGTGTTCAAAAACGGCGAGCTGTTCAGCGATTGCGGGATTTCCACCGGCCTTCCCAGCGGCGAACAGCCCTTTAACGAAACCTCCTCCGGGGAATACCTCATCAGCAGCTGGGTGGGGGATTTTGAAAACGAGGGCATGATCTGCGCCAAGGCCCTGCGCTTCAACAACGGCGATCTGTTCCACGAGGTTCCCTATCTGCTGCTGGGAGACGGCACCAAGCGCTATACCAAGTTCGAGGCCCAGCTGGGCCAAAAGGCCAGCCACGGCTGCATCCGGGTGGCCCGGCTGCCCAACGCCGAAGGGCTGTGCCAAAACTGGCTTTGGGACAACATGAAGAAGGGCACCAAGGTGCTGATTTGGGACGACGACGGCCGGGCCTATCCCTACCCTGACCCGGATACCCAGCTGTTCTACAACGCCAAGGGCGGCCAGTACTACCACGCGGTGGCGGATTGCAGCGGGGTCCGGGCGGCCTATTTGCCCCTCACCGGCTTTTTGTACTCCCAGCTGGGAGAAAAGCCCTTCCACAAGCTGGAGCCCTGCCCTTTCTGTGTGCCGGTGCGGTCCAAAAGCTGGATCGATCAGTTCAACGAAGCCCGGGGCTTCTCCCCCGATCCCGGCCTGGCGGAGGACTACACCCAGGAGGAGGACTGGGACGCCAAGGCCCATCCCGTGGAAATAACTATAATACCC
>JARKQO010000183.1 GCA_029974855.1 Eubacteriales bacterium | reverse complement strand
GCCCCCTTCCCGGCGCGGGCCGGGTGATGAGCCGAGGCTAAACCCACGTATTGGACGATTTTCTAACTTGAGCCCTGGTGAGCCCTGGTGAGGTTTAAAAGGGCAAGAAAGGCTATTGACAGGTTTTCGCTTTTTGCTGTGCAAGACGACGATCAAGCCACGAAATGACCTGATCCATGGTCGTTACCGGGGTGCGGCCAAGAAACTGCACCGGGAAACCCTCATCCCGGATGAGCTTGCGAATCGTGTTTTCGGAAAGGCCAACCTTCTCCGTGATGACTTTCCAGGTGGACAGCATTTCCCCTTGGCTCACCGTTCTCCTCCCCTTTTTCTAAGCGCGGAGCGTTTGGGCTAGGCCCAGGTATTCGCAAATGACTGTCCAGGCTGCGTCTGCGCCAACGCAGAGCTCCACACGGTAGCCGTTGGCTCGCAGGGCGGAATGCCACTCCAGTTGCTCTGGCGAGGCTTTGCCACCCTGGGCCTTCATCTCGACGTAGAGCCCGTGCCAATCACCCATGGGCACAGGCAAGCACAGGTCAGGCACTCCCCGGCGCACCCCTTCCGCCTTGAGCTTCCCAGCCGTGGCCTTGTGCCTGTGTCCCCCGTTTGGGATGGCGTGCAGCAGCTTGAGCGCCGGCACACTCGGGGCCAGAGCGTCAGCCCGGGCGATCACAAGGGCCTGCTCGTCATGCTCTGACCGTTTGGGCGGCTTTGGCTTTTTGGGCTGCACCGGGGGTGTGATCAGGCGCACGCCATCCGCGTGAAGTTGCCGGTCAAGCCACGGCTTGAGCCCGCCAGCTTCACGGATTTCGGAGATGTGGACGCGGGCCTGGGGCATGCTACGGCCTTGCCTCGTCTTGCTGGTCCAGCCTGACGCACTCCCACGCACGAGCAGCCCATTGGCATTCGGCTACCTGGGAAAGCGGCAAAGGCTTCACGGCCTTGCCCTCCCAGTAGAGCTTCCCCCGGCACACGCCTCCGAAGGCGCAGCGGATGCCGGGATGGTTGTCGCAGGGCTTGGTCACGCCCATCCCTCCGCATGGTCATCCCGGTCATCGTCGGAGACGGGGCAGCGCTCGTCAGGACGTTCGCCATTGTGCC
>JARKQO010000162.1 GCA_029974855.1 Eubacteriales bacterium | reverse complement strand
GAACAGCCTGCGCATCAGCAGCAGAATCACGACCCCCAGCACGAACATCACCACGCCTACGGTATTGGCCAAGCCGTAGTTGTAATCGGTGATGTTCTTCACCAAGATCAAAGACAGGTTCATGGTGTCGTCCCCCGGGCCGCCCCGGGTGGTGAGGAAGATGGGCTCGAACATGGTGATGCGGGCCGTCAGCGACATGATCATGCTGGTACCGATGGAGAAGCGGCACAGGGGCAAATTGATATAGCGCAGCACCTGCCAGCCGCTGGCCCCGTCGATCAGCGCCGCCTCCCGCACGTCCATGGGGATGGCCATCAGATCCGCCAGCACCACCAAGGAGATCACCACCCCGTAAAACACCCAGGTAAAGGTGATAGCCCAAAAGGCCGCCGGGGACTGGTAGAACCAGTTGACGCTGAAAGCGGGGTTCATGAGCCGGATGATGTTGTTGAGCAGGCCAAAGTCGTTGTTGAACACAAAGCGGTAGATCATGGCCCAGGCCGCGGCGGAGATCACATTGGGCACCATGAAGGCCGCCCGGGCGAATTTCCACCCCGGAGGCCTGCGAAAGAAGATCAGAGCCACCAGCACCCCCAGGCCCATGTGGAGGGTTGCCGCAATCAAACACCACAGCAGCAGGTTTTTCACGGAAATCCAAAAGCTGCCCAGCCTGAAGAGCCGCATGTAGTTGTTGATCCCCACCCACTGGGGCGCGGTAAACCCGTTCCACTTGGTAAAGCTGGTGATCACCACGGACAAAATGGGCCACAGATAGAAGGCCAAAAAGATAAGGATACTGGGGGCGATAAAAAAATAGACCCAGGGGAGAGTCCTTTTTTCCAGCTTCCCCATGGGAAGCCGCCGTTGCGCCAGGATATTCTTCACCCAAAACACTCCTTCCGGCGTCCGCCGCGCCCTGGGGGAGGGCGTCCTCCCGGTCATGTCAGCGTGGGGGCGGCGGCGCCACAGGGACCGCTGTGGCGCCGCCGTACCGCCGGGGTTACTGGGCGGTTTCC
>JARKQO010000152.1 GCA_029974855.1 Eubacteriales bacterium | reverse complement strand
AGGTCAAAATAGCTTTGAAACCACAACGGGAGGTGAACACATCGATGGTAAACCAACAGTCCGGCTCTACCCGGAGCAACTCCACCAGCGTGCCGGAGGCGCGCGCAGCCTTGGATAACATGAAATATGAGATCGCCAAAGAGCTCGGCATCAATTTCAAGCAAGGCTATAATGGCGATCTCAGCTCCAAGGACAACGGCTATGTGGGCGGCTACATGGTCAAAAAGCTCATTGAGCAGGCTCAACGCCAAATGGCGGCCCAAAGTGGCGGCATCACGCGCTAAGCGCAATCATTTTGAAGAGGTGAACGGAAATGTATCAGAACCAGAACAGCTCCAGCAGTTCCAATCGTACCATGGTTCCCGAAGCAAAGCAGGCTCTCAACAACATGAAGTTTGAAATCGCCAACGAGCTGGGCATCAACCTGAAGCAAGGCTACAACGGCGATATGCCTTCCCGCCAGGCCGGCTACATCGGCGGCTACATGGTCAAGCGCATGATCGAGCAGGCCGAGCGGGCCATGACCGGCTCCAAGTAAGGGTTTTGGACCATGCGGCGCTCCTGAGGGTCAGGGGCGTCGCTTTTGCGCGCCCCGGTCCGGCCCAATACCCCTACAGACCTACCCATTGGCTGCCGCCTCCTTGGCGATGGACACCAAATCCTCCGGGCTAAGCCCCACCAGCATCGTCTGAAAATGGGTGTAGGTTACAAAGCCCGGGGCGGCCCCAGCCGCCTTTTTCACGTGCTTGCGCTGCACGTAGTCCACCGGCAAGGCGGGATGGTTGCGGCCCTTGCTGAAATAGGCCGCCAGCTTCCCGGCAAAGTGGAGGGTGTCCTGGGAGGGGTTTTCGCTTCGGATGATCACATGGGACCCGGGAATCCCCTGGGCGTGAAGCCATAGCTCGCTGCCCTTGGCGTGGAGGGTCAGCCGGTCGTTCTGGAGGGAGTTTTTCCCCACCAAAACCTGGGTCCTGTCGGCGCTGGTAAATAGGTAAGGCTTCCCCTCAGCGGGCTTTTTTTGTTTGCGGCGGTTGGGGTCCGGCTTCAGGTAGCCGCTTTGGGTCAGCACCTGGCGGATCTCCGCCAAATCGGCTGAAGTGCTGCACTTCTCCAAATCCTCCAGGGCGTTTTCCAGCATCAGCAGCTCCTCCCGGGTTTTCTCCAGCTGCTGGGAGGCATACTGCTTGGCCACCTTGGCCTTCCGGTACTTTTTATAGTAGCTTTGGGCGTTTTCGGCGGGGGTCAACTGGGGAGACAGGGGAATGTCCACGGTGCCTTGGTCCGGATCATAGTAATTGGGCAAAGTTACTTTGGGGGCGCCCTTTTCCACCAGGTGCATCTGGGCGGTCAGCAGTTCCCCAAAGACGCGGTTTTGCTCCGCCTGCTCGCTCTCGTTCAGGGTATCCAGCAAAATGCCCTGCTTCTTCTCCAGCCGGTCCATGGCATTTTTGATGTGCCGCTGCAAATCCGCCCCCCGCTGCTGCATCCGCATCCGCAGGTCCCGGCCCAGGTAGAAGGCGTCCATGGCCTGGCTGAGGCTAGGCCGGGGCTCCTGCCGGTCCGGCAGGAAGGTGAGGTAGGGGAAGGGAAAGAAATCCAGGGCCAGCCCGGTTTCGTCCAGCAGCACCCTGGGCTGGGCCCGGCCGGGCAGGCTTTGGAAGAAGGCCTCCAGGGCGGGGGCCGCCAAACGCCAGTCCATCTGCACGCAGGGAGTTTGGCCGTCCAGGCCCAGTTGGGCGCAGACCTCCTTGGCGCATACCCCGGCCATCCCCGCCACGTTTTCCATCAGGGCCTTGTGCAAGGGCAAACCCAAAGGCGCAAAGCGCTCCGCGATCTGGGCGGCGGTCATGTCCCCGGGGTCCAGCTTGTCCTGGCCGGGGGGCAGGCGGTAGGGCTGGCCCGGCAGCACCGTGCGCACCCGGCTCATGTCGCTGTTCACATGCTTGATGCTGTCTATAATGGCACCGCCGGCGTCCACCAGGGTCAAATTGCTGTGGCGGCCCATGATTTCCAGATAGAGGGTCTTTTGGGTGGCAAAGCCCAGCTCGTCCAGCCCTTCAAACACAAAAGCCAGCACCCGGTCCCCCCCCAGCTGGCGAACGGATAGCAGCCTTCCCCCCTGGAGGTGCTTGCGCATCAGCATGCAAAACATGGGAGGCTCCGGGGGATTCTCGTAGGCATGACTGGTAAGCTGCACCCGGGCCTGGTTGGCATTGGCGCTCAGCAGCAGCCGGTGGTTGCCGCCCTGGCTGCGCAGCAGCAGCAGCAAGGAGTCCCGCTCGGGCTGGCTCACCTTGTCCACCCGGCCCCCGGCCAAAGTGGCTTCCAATTCCCTTTGCAAAAACGAAAGGGTAAACCCGTCCATGGGCATGGGCAATTCCTCCTTGCGGGGCCGTTTCCGCTTGATCATAGCACAGGCGGAGGCTTTGCGCAATGATAGGCATGGTTGCCCTGCGGCGGACATACACTTGCATAGCAATCGACTGCAAGGAGTGGAGACCATGAAGATCAAAAGAGCCGATATCGAGCGAATCCTGATTTTATGCGCGGCGGTACTGGTAGTGGTATTGGCGCTGAGGGGGAACCAGCAAACCACTTCCCAAACCATGCTAGAGCAGGAGGGTATCCCCATTTCCCAGACCAGCGCGGACAACCAGACTCAGAAGGTCTCCACCACGGTCTTCTACGAGGACGGGGAGGGCTACCTGGTGCCCGTTACCCGCCAGATTCCCAAGACCGATGGAATCGCCAAGGCCAGCCTGGCCCTGATGGTCAAGAGCAGCCAAAACGATATGGAGGCGGCGCGGCTGGGGCTGCGCACCGTGATCCCCGAGAACACCACCTTCGAGATCGACATCCAGAACGGCAAGGCCCGGGTGGACGTGAGCAAGGAGGCCCTGGACTGCGCCTCGGCCCAGGAGGAAGCCCTGATGGTCAGCGCCATCGCCAACACCATGACCACCTTTTCCACCGTGGACCAGGTGGAGCTGCTTTTTGACGGGCAAAAGCGCAGCAAGCTCACCTACGGCACAGACGTCAGCAGCGTGTTTTCCCAGAGCGTCGTGAATCTGGAAAGCGTGGAAACCCTTGGGCAGGGCGGCAACCTGGTGCAGCTGTACTTCCCCTCCCAAACC
>JARKQO010000124.1 GCA_029974855.1 Eubacteriales bacterium | reverse complement strand
CAGATCCTGCTGGATGCACTCGGCGATGGCAATGTGACCGCTGGTGTTGTTGGTGAGGTACTCGAAGCTGATGGGGGTGCTGGCGGAGAGCATGTTGTTGGCGTCAAACTCGTAGCCGGCGCTCTTCAAAAGCTCGATGGCCCCTTCCACGTCCACTTCCTCGCCAAAGTAGCCGTCGGCTCCATTGGGATAGGCGTGGTTGGCGGCGTCCTTGAACACCTTGCCGTTGCCGTCCAGCATGCCCGCAGGCAGGAAGGAGGTGGCAATCTGCTGGCCGGTCTGGGCCACGGTCTCGATGATGTACTCACGGTCGATCAGCTTGGCGAAAGCCAGCCGCATGGCGGCAGCCTGCTCCACGGTCTTGCCGTCAAACAGGGGGGACTTCACGTTGAAGATCGCATAGTAGGTGCCCAGCTGGTCCACCACGTGGAACTCGGGATTGTCCAGCAAGGAAGCGATGGCGTCGGTGGGCACGGTGTCGATGAAGTCCACGTCGCCGTTCTGGTAGGCGCTGTAGATGGCGGTGTCGTCGTCGCTGAGCATGAACTCAAGGCGCTCGATCTTCACGTTCTCCGCATCCCAGTAGTTGGGGTTCTTCACATACACCATGCTCTGGTTGTGGTCCCAGCTCTCCAGGGTGTAGGCGCCGCTGCTGATAAAGCCGGCCTCCAGCGCCCAGGCGCCGGGGTTGGTGGCGTTGTCGGGAGCGGCTTCCACGGAAGCCTGGTGCACCGCAAAGAAGGTGGGGAAGGCCGCCAGGTCGAGCATGTAGGCGCAGGGCGCGGCCAGCACGACGGTGAGGGTCTTGCCATCTTCGGAGGCGGTGACGTTCAGGTTCTCGGGATAGCCCGCGATGCCGTTGAACATGTAGCTGTAGTCCGCGGCGGTCACGGGGTTCGCGGCGCGCTTCCAGCTATACTCGAAGTCCTTGGCGCTGAGCTCGCTGCCGTCGCTCCACTTGAGGCCGTCCCGCATGGTGAACACGTAGGTGAGGCCGTCGTCGCTGACGGTGTAGCCGGTGGCGTAGTTGGGCTTGTAGTTGCCCTCGGCGTCGTAGGTGTACAGGCCGCCAAAGCTATTGGCCGCCAGGCACGCGCCGTCCACGGAGCTGTTGAGGGCGGGGTCCAGCTTGTCCGGCTCAGAGGCCAGGTTCAGCTTCAGGGTGGTCTTGTCGCCGTACTGGGAGTACATGAAGAACTTGGTGCCATACACGTTGGAGTAGAAGCCGGTCAGGTCCGCCTTGGCCATGTAGATATCGTTGTAGTAGTAGATGGGGCAGAGCGCGGCGGTGCCCATCAGGATATCCTCGGCCTTGTGCATCATCTCCGCACGAGCGGCAAAGTCGGTGGTGGATTTGATCTGAGCGATCAACGCGTCGTACTCGGCCCAATCCGGCTCGGAGCCTTCATCGGCCAAAGCGGCAGCGCCCAGTGTCAAAACCATGCAGAGGGAAAGAAGCAGGGCAAGCAGTTTTTTCATGGGTCTTCCTCCTTGTCATTAATTATATCAGCCGATCTTGCTTTTCGTCAGATCGGTAGATAACGTGTCAGCGGTGGTGGCAGGCCACTTTGCGCCCGTTGCCTACGTCCTTGAGCACCGGGCAGGTCTGGGCGCATATTTCCGTGGCGTAGCGGCAGCGGGTGCGGAAGGCGCAGCCCTCGGGCATGTGCAGCGGGCTGGGCACGTCCCCCTCCAGGATGATCCGCCTGCGCTGCCGGGCCAGCTTGGGGTCCGGCATGGGGATGGCGGAAATCAGGGATTGGGTGTAGGGATGCACCGGTTGGTTGATGATGTCGTTGGCCTCGCCAATTTCCACGATCTTGCCCAGGTACATCACCGCGATGCGGCGGCTCATGTGCTGCACCACCAGCAGGTCATGGGCGATGAACAGGTAGGCGATGCCCAGCTTTTGTTGCAGCTCCTCAAAGGTGTTGATGACCTGGGCCTGGATGGATACGTCCAGAGCGCTGACGGGCTCGTCGCAGACGATGAAGCGGGGGTTCACCGCCAAAGCCCGGGCGATGCCGATGCGCTGGCGCTGCCCGCCGGAAAACTCGTGGGCATAGCGGCGGGCATGCTCGCTGTTGAGGCCCACCAAGTCCAATAGCTCCGCGATCCGGTCCCTGCGGTCCTGCTTGCTGTGGCAGAGCTGGTGAATGTCCAGGGGCTCCCCGATGATATCCGCCACGGTCATGCGGGGGTTCAAAGAGGAGTAGGGGTCCTGGAACACGATCTGCATGTCCTTGCGGTAATGATTCACATTTTCGGAGGTGATCCGGTTCCCGTCATAATAGATTTCGCCGGCGGTGGGCTTGTACAAATGCAGCAGCGTGCGGCCCACAGTGGTCTTTCCGCAGCCGGACTCCCCCACCAGGCCCAAAGTTTCCCCCTGGTCGATGGTAAAGCTCACGCCGTCCACGGCCTTGAGCAGCATCTTGTTGAGCATCCCGGCCTTGACGGTGAAATACTCCTTGAGATCGCGGACATCCACCAAATGCTCGCTCATCTGCCTTCACCGTCCTTTGCCTCGTGGTAAACCTCCCGGACGTTGACCCAGCAGGCCGCGATGTGATCCTTGTTGATGCGGATCTCCTGGGGCTGTTCCCCCAGGCAGACCTTCATGGCCTGGTCACAGCGGGACGCAAAGCCGCAGCCCTTGGGCAGGTTCAGCAGGTCCACAGGGGAACCCGCGATGGGAATCAGCTTCTCGTGCTGGTCGCTGACCCGGGGGATGGAGCGGATGAGGCCCTTGGTATACTCATGGCGGGGGTTGTAGAAGATCTCGTCGGCGGTGCCCCGCTCGCACACCTTCCCGGCGTACATCACGATGATTTCATCGCAGATGTCCGCGATGACCCCCAGATCGTGGGTGATCATGATGATGGCCATGCCCAGCTGCCGCTGGAGGCTTTGCATCAGCTCCAAAATCTGGGCCTGGATGGTCACGTCCAAGGCGGTGGTGGGCTCGTCCGCGATGAGGATATCCGGCTCGCAGGCCAAGGCCATAGCGATCATCACCCGCTGGCGCATGCCGCCGGACAGCTCGTGGGGGTATTGCTTCAGGCGCTTTTCCGGCTCGTTCACCCCCACCAAGGTCAGCATCTCCAGGGCCCGCTGGTTCACCTGCTCCCGGTCCCGGCCCGTATGGATGCGGATGGCCTCCCGCAGCTGGTTCCCCACGGTGTACACCGGGTTCAGGCAGGTCATGGGGTCCTGGAAAATCATGGAAATCTTTCTGCCCCGGAAGGAGTGCATCTGCTGGGAGGAATATTTGAGCACATCCTCTCCCTTAAAGAGCACCTCCCCCTCGGTGACCCGGCCCGGATCGGTCAGGATGCGCATGATGGAATAGGCCGTCACGCTCTTTCCGCTGCCGGATTCCCCCACGATTCCAAGCACCTTGCCCCGGTCCAGGTTAAAGGAAATACCGTTGATGGCCTTCACCTCGCCCGAGTCGGTAAAAAAGGAGGTATGAAGGTTTTTGACTTGCAAAAGCGGACTCTCACTCATGGGATCACTTCCTCAGCTTCGGGTCGAAGGCGTCGCGCAAACCATCGCCCAGCAAATTGAATGATAGTACGATCAGGCAGATGCCCACGGCGGGGTACACCAGCTTGTAGGGATAGTTCTGCAAGGCCTGCCGGGAGGCGTTGGCCAAAGAGCCCAGGCTGGGCATGGGCGCTTGCACCCCCAGCCCGATGAAGCTCAGGAAGCTCTCGGTAAAAATGGCCGAGGGAATCTGCAAGGCGGTGGAAATGATGATGACGCTCATGCAGTTGGGCAGAATGTGCTTGCGGATGATGCGCCCCGGCTTGGCCCCCATAGCCCGGGCCGCCAGCACATACTCGTTGTTCTTGATGGTCAGGATCTGCCCCCGCACCAGCCGCGCCATGCCCACCCAGTACAGCAGCCCAAATACAACGAACAGGCTGAGCATATTCGTGCCCACCGAGGCCAAAATGGTGCCCTGGAGCGAGGTGCCCAGCACCTGGTCCAGCACCACCGAGAGCAGGATCACCATCAGGGTATCCGGCAAGGAATAGATGATGTCCACCACCCGCATCATGACCAGGTCCGTCCGCCCGCCGCTGTAGCCCGCGATGGACCCGTATAAGAGCCCGATGATCAGCACGATGATGCTGGCGAACAGGCCCACGGTCAAGGAGACCCGGGCGCCGTACACCACGCGGATGAAGTAATCCCGGCACAGCTCATCCGTGCCGAAGATGTGGGGAAACACGTAGACGCCCTCGTCAATGGCCTGCTGCTCCATCTTGGAGTAGGTGAAGGGCGGAAGGTTTTTGGCGCTCTTGTCCCGCTTGCCGTTTACGGTGATCATGTCGCTGTACCCATAGGGGGAAATCATGGGGGCAAACACGATGGTCAGCAGCACCAGCGTCAGCGCGATCAGGCTGCCTACGGCCAGGGGGTTTCGGAAAAGCTTGCGCATGCCGTCCCTGAAAAAGGTGGTGGACTCGCGCATGGTGTCGTGCTGCTCTTTTTCGGTGTCTGTGGCCGCCTCAAACTTGCTTACGTCCAGCTGGAGGCTGAGCAGTTGCTTCTTGGGGATCTGATCCGCCGTATAATCGCTCATGTTCATCCTCCTCACTCAATCAAATGTGATCTTGGGATCCACAACCTTGTATACCAAGTCGCTGACCAAGGTCATGCTCACCATCAGCGTGGCCAGGAAGATGGTGGTGCCCATGATCATGGGATAGTCCCGGTTGGAGATACCGGTGACGAACTTGGTACCCAGGCCCCCGGTGGTGAACACCGTTTCCACCACCATGCTGCCGGTGAGGATGTAGGCGGTCATGGGGCCCACATAGGTGATCACCGGGATCAGGGCGTTTTTCAACGCGTGCTTGTAAATCACCCGGCTCTCCTTCACGCCCTTGGCCCGGGCCGTGCGGATGTAATCCTGGCCCAGCACGTCCAGCATGCTGCTCTTGGTGAGGCGGGTGATGTAGCTCATGGGATACAGCGCCAAAGAGATGACGGGCAGCACATAGTTCTGGTTGTTGGCGCTCCACACCCCCACCCAGCCCAGCTTCAGGCTGAAGATCAGCAGCAGCAGCGTAGCCAGAATGAAGCTTGGCACAGCCACAAACAGCGTGGTAAAAAAGATAATGACCCGGTCCGGGACCTTGTTGCGGTTCAGGGCGGCCATGCTGCCGAAGATCAGCCCAAAGAAAATGGCGATCAAAATGGCGTATCCGCCCAAGGAGGCGGAAATCGAAAAGGACTCGAAGATGGTGACGCTGATCTCCCGGCCGGTTTTGGTGGAGATGCCAAAGTCCCCTTGCAGCAGGCCCTCCAGATAGAGCAAAAACTGCTTGCCCAGGGGCTCGTTCAGGTGGAAGCGCTCCTCCAGCACCGCCTTCACGGCGTCTGTGGGCGCTTTTTCCTTGGAGAAGGGACCGCCGGGGATGGCGTTCATGGAAAAGAACGTAACGGCGGAGATGATCAGCACCGTGAGCAAGGCCAGCAAAATGCGCTTGCACACATAGCGCCCAGTATCATTGGTAAAATAAAGGGTTCCAGCCAACAGCAACAAGACGACGCCCAGCAAAATCTTCGCCGAGAGGATCGGAAGCGTCAGCCAGCCCACGCAAAAGACCACAGCCATGATGAGCCCTGCGGCCAGCATCTGCTTGCCTTTCCGCGTATGTGCGGTTGCGTCCATGAGACCCGCTCCTTTACTTGCCCCCGCTCCCGTAGGAGCGAACGGCAGAACAATATTTTTAATATATCATAGGACCCTTTCACATGCAACATTTTGTCGAGTGAAATACAAAAGGAATACGGCTTTTGGGGCATTTTACCACGTTGTGCCCGCACACACGGGCCCCGCTCCCCCTCCCTTGGGCCTAGGGGCCGGAGAGGGCCGCAATCCTGGTCCTTTCATAATAGAACATGAATTGCTGTAACACCCCGGCCCAGGGCCGGTACCGCTCCATGGGGAACCGGCCCCCGTATTGCTCCCGAAGAATCCGCCTGATCCAGGTGTCCACGGGAAAGGCCTCCTTGTGCCCCAGGCCGAAGAGGCAGATACAGTCCGCCACCTTCTCCCCCACGCCGGAGTAGCTTTGAAAATACAGCCGGTCCCGGGCATATTCCCCGGGGGGCTGGGGCCCCTCCCGGCCGTCCAGGAGAAAGCGGACCGCCGCCTCCCGCAGGTACTTGGCCCGGTAGCCCAGGCCAAAGCCCAGCAAGCTTTCCAGGGAGCAGGGGGCCAGCTCCCCGGGCTTTGGAAAATCCCCAAAGGCCTCGCACAGCCGGCGGATGATGCCCTTGATCCTGGGGATGTTGTTGTTCTGGCTGATGAGGAAGCTGGCCAGGGCTTCCCAGGGCTCCTGCCGCAGAATGCGGATGCCCCGGGCCGCCTCCACCGCCGCCCTGAGATAGCCGTCCCCGGGATCCACGCTTCCGACGATGGCTTCATAATCCGTGTCCATGTCGAAATAGGGGGCCCATAGCCGCTTCCATTCCCCGGGGGTACAATGGACCTCCAGGGTATCCGGGGCCGGTTGGGCAACGGCGAGGGCCTTGCCAAAGGCGGGAATCCGGTATTGGCCGGGGCCCAGGCATTCCCAGCGGAAGCATTGCCCGCTGTCGGCGATCTTCTTTAGGTCCAAAAAGCTGACGTTGATCCGCATCCAGGTTTCTCCGACCTCCATCCCGCGCAAGGGCGGAAGCGCTTCCGTCCCTTGCGCAACAAGCTGACGCCGCCTCGCAGCGGCATCAGCTTGCGTTTTTTTCCCGGGCCCGCAAGGCCCCGGATTTCTTACTCTACCCTTTGCCCGCAGGAGGCGCAGAACTTGGCGCCGGGGTTCAGGGGCGTGCCGCAGGCGGCACAGGCGCTGGGGGCGGCCACGGCCTGGGTGGCTCCGCACTCCGGGCAGAACCGGCTGCCAGCGGGAATAGCCTGCCCGCAGGATACGCAGGGCGCGGTGGCCTGGGCCGCCGCCGGCTGGGCAGCGGCGCCGGGAGCCATGCCCGCCCCCATGCTCTGGGTGAAAAGCTGGCCCATGGCGGCCCCGGCTCCCATGCCCACGCCCATGCCCGCCATGCCGCCGGCGGGGTTGTTGGCCGCTTCCCGCAAAGCCTCGGCGGCCTGGTACTGGGTGTACTTGTTCAAATCGCCCACCACGCCCATGGAGGTGCGCTTGTCGATGGACTTCTCCACCTCCTCCGGCAGGCTGATGTTCTCAATCACAAAGCTGCTGAGGGTCAGGCCCAGGGCCTCGATTTTGGGGTTCAGGGCCGACAGGGCGTACTGGCTCAGCTCCTCATAGTTGGCGGCCAGGTCCAAGGCGGGAATCTTGCTCTGGGCGATGGCGTCGCTGAGGCCGGACACCAAAGTGCGGGTGATCTGCCCTTCCACGCCCTCCACGGTGAACAGGCCGCTGGTGCCGAACACCTCTTTAAGGAAGGTGGTGGGCTCCTTGACCTTGAAGGAGTAGATGCCAAAGGCCCGGATGCGGATCATGCCGAACTCCGCGTCCCGCATCATCACGGGGTTGCTGGTGCCCCACTTGATATCCAGGAACTGCTTGGTGTTCACGAAGTACAAATCGCTCTTAAAGGGCGACTTGAACCCGAACTTCCAGCTTTTCAGCGCCGTGAGAATCGGCATGTTCTGGGTGGTGAGCTCGTAGCGGCCGGGCTGGAACACGTCGGCCAGCTGGCCTTCGTTCACGAACACCGCCACCTGGCTTTCCCGCACGGTAAGCTGGGCCCCCATCATGATCTCTTTCCCGTTCATGTCATAACGGTAGACCATGGTATCCTGGCTGTCGTCCGTCCATTCGATCACGTCGATGAGCTGGCTGTTGATGATGTTTTTGATGAAACCCATGGTGAAAGCTCCTTTCATTTTTAGAAACAGCGCTTTGGGATGATTGCGTCAGATCTGATGCTCCTCGGCGGCGAAGGCGGTCAAGGAGGACAGGGTTTTAATATCCACCAAGGTCATGGACAGGCCAAGATAATTCTGGATTTGCTGGGTGGTTTCTTCAATATACTCCACAGCGCTCTGGGATGTCAACTCTGCTTTTGCCCGCCTCCCGGGCCTGACGGAAACCATCACCCGGACCTCCTCCGGGGAGATCACCGCCACGTGGAGCTTCATGTGGTCGTGCTCCTCCCCGAAAAAGTTGCGCAGGGCCGTCTCCAGCCGTTCGCTGCCGTAATGCCAGCGCTCGGTGATAAAGTTGTCGCCTGTTGGGATGGACAGCCGGGCGCACAGGAAGGGCCCGTCCGTCTTTTCGGCGCAACGGAGCATCCGGTGGTGGGCCAGGATATGGGCCCGGGTGGGAGCCATGCCGCTGAGCAGCTTTTTCATCCAGCGCTCCTGCACCATCTTCAGGCGGTATCCCTCGTCGTAGTCGTCGTCGGAATCGTCCGCGTGGAGCTGGTTGAGCAGCTGATATACCTCCCGCATGACCCCCCACTGGGCCTGGGCATCCTCCGCGATTTCAAAAATAGGCAGCAGGGGATAGTGGCGGTCCAAATGGTCGTTCAAGGGGCCAAAGGCCGGGTCGCCGTCTACCGCGATGGCGTCGATATGGTGCTTTTGCATGCACTCCTGCGCGCCGTCCACCGTGTTGCGCAAACGGGGGGGCTTGTACCCCATGGCTTCCCATCCCTCCATGGAGGCAAACATCTCCTCAATTCGTGGATCTTTGGTGACGATTAGCAATCTGTACACTTGCAACCCTCCATACCGTCAGAAATGGATCCAGACTCCATTATACTCATAAAACATAGAAATTTCAATGAAATACAGAATTTGTGTATGAACCGCGGCAAAAGCGCCTCCTTTCCGGGCCAAAACCGCCCTTAGGCGGCCCCGGCGGGCAGGGGGATTCCCAGCTCCGCCGCCACCTGCACCAAGGTGTCCAGGGCCTGTACGATCTGCTCGGGCTTATGCTCGCTGATGACGCAAAAGCGCAGCCTTGCCTTGTTCTTGGGTACGGCGGGGTACACCGCCGGGGGCACGAAAACCCCCCGCTCCCGCAGCTTGTTGCTCAGCAAAAAGGCGTCCTCGTCCTTGCCCACCAGCACGGGCAAGACGGCAGTGTGCCCGCCCAGGCAGATGTTCAGGTTGCGCTTGCGGGCCTCCTGGACGAAGGTGTCGATGCTGCGCTTCATATTTTGCATGATGGAGGGGTCCGACTTCAGCAGGCGGATGGCGCACAGGGTGGCCGCCGCCAAGGGCGGCGAGATGCCCACGCTGAACACAAAGCCCGGCAGGTTGTAGCGCAGGTACTCGATGATGGACCTGGGGCCGGCCAAATAGCCGCCGCAGGTTCCCAGGCCCTTGGACAGGGTGCCCATCTTGATGTCGATGTCATCGGGCCGCAGACCGAAATACTCGTCCACGCCGCCGCCGGTCTCCCCGATGACGCAGGTGCTGTGGGCCTCGTCCACCATCAAAAAGCACCCGTATTTCTTTTTCAGCTCCACAAACTTGGGCACAGGGGCGATATCCCCGTCCATGCTGTAAGCGCCCTCGATGATGATGAGCACCTTTTCGTAGCGGTGGCGCTGGGTGCGCAGGATGCCCTCCAGGGCCTCGTAATCGTTATGGGGGAAGGGCTTGGCCGTGGCCAGGCTGAGCCGGCAGCCCTGATCCACGGAGTTGTGGGCCAAGGCGTCAAAGACGATCAAATCGTTCTTGCCGCAGAAATTGCCCACAGCGGTGACGTTGGTGGAGTGGCCCCCCACCAGCACCAAGGCGCTTTCCGCGTGCTTCCACTGGGCCAGCTCCCGCTCCAGCTCCTGGTACAGCGTCTTTTCCCCGGCCAGCAGGCGGCTGCCGCTGGCGCTGGTGCCATACCGCTGGATGGCCTGCTGGGCCGCCTCCATCACCTCGGGCCGGCCGCTCATGCCCACGTAGTTATAGCTGCCGAAATTCAGCACCTCGTGGCCCGCCATGAGGCTCTTGTCCTTCAGGGCGGAGTCGTGGCAGACGAAGTAGGGGTTCTCCATGCCGCTTTCCAGCAGGCCTTGCATGCGCTGCTGGAAAGCCTGGAACTCCGGCGCGTCCTCAAACCGGGTGATGGGGGTGACCTCCTCCTCCCCGGTGCGGGCAGCCTCCTTTTCGTAGGCCACGTTGCCGGTGATCTTGTCATAGAGCAGGCCGCTCAAATCGTTGACCGTGGTGCAGCGGCCGTACTCCTCCACGGGAATCACCACGTTGAAGAGCTCCTCCACCTTCAGGGAGATGGAAAGCACCTGGAGACTGTCTCCCCCCAGCTGGTCCACAAAATGGGCATCGTCCCGGACCTCCTCCTGGGGAAGCTCCAGGGCCTGGGCATAGAGCACGCGGACCTTTTGCCTGATCTCCTCCAGGGGCAGATCCGTGGGCTGCACCTCCTTCACCTGGAGCTCGGGCTGGGGCGCGACGGGGGCCGCGGCGCTTCCGGTGAGGCTCAAATCCCGGTAGGCCAGCTTCTTTCCCTCAATGCGCTGCTTCAGCTCGATGCGCTTTACCTTGATGCCGTTCACCAAGGGAAGCCGCTCCGGCGTCACCAGCACCCGGGACAGGCGCTTTAAGGTGGGCTGCTTGCTGTTGAGCCCCATCAGCTGCTTCACCAAAGTCTCCAGGAAGGCGTCGTCCTTGTAATGCTCCCCTACGTTGAGCACCAAGGTGATATCCTCGTATTGCTGGTTCCTGCCGGGCTTTTTCACCCCCAGCACCGTCATCTGCTCCACCCCCTCCAGGGCGGAGAACACGTCCTCCAGCTCGTCCGGGTACACGTTCTCCCCGGACTCGTTGATGATCACATCCTTGCAGCGGCCCTCGATGAACACCCGGCCGTCCTTGCCCAGGCGCACGATGTCCCCGGTGGGGTACCAGCCCCCCTCCAGCACGTCCGGCGGCAGCAGCTGCCCGTCCACCAGGCGGCCCGTATGGATGGACGCGCCCCGGATGAGCATCTCCCCCCGGCGGCCCGTGGCATCCACCTGCCGCAGCCGGTACTGGGCGTTGGTCAGGGGCTTGCCCACGGAGCCGGAGACCCGCTTGCGCAGGTTCATGGTGGTTTCCACGCTGGTCAAAGCGGTTTCGGTCATGCCAAAGCCGCAGACGGTGTAGTAGCCCAAGGCGCTCAGCAGCTTCAGATGCTCGCTGGGGGTATGGCTGCCCCCCAAAATCACCACTTTCAGCTGGCTGCCCAGGGCGTTTTCCACCACGCTTTTGAAAATCACCTTTTCCGCCAGCCACAACCCGAAGGTGGGGGCCACGTTCTGGACCCCCAGGCTCAGGCCCTTCATGGCGCCGAACAGCCCGCGCTTCAAGCGGCTTTCCTTGGCCACCTTCTTGCGGATGGTGGCGCACAGGTTGTTGGCCAAAAGGGGCACGGTGATCATCATCTCCACCCGGCAGTTGCGGGCGGTCTGCACGATGGTGGTGGGGGACCGGTCCTTCAAATACACGTTGGTGTACCCCACAAAGCCCGCCCACAGCAAATTGGCCAAAAAGCCCAGCACGTGGTGGTAGGGCAAGAACGCCAGCACCCGCATATTGTGGTTGTCGATCAGCCGCCTGTTCTCCTGGTACAGCAGCTGGGAGCTGAGCACCTGCTCGGAGATGGCCTGGCCGTTGTACACGAAGATGCGGCTGGTGCTGGTGGTGCCGCTGGTGCAAAGGGCCACGCTGTCCCCGTACTCCGGGGCGAAATCCGGAGCGTCGGGGGCGTTAAAAAGCGCCTGGGTGTCGATGATCTGCACGCCCTCCAGCTGCCGGGGCTTCTGGGTGATCAGCGCGCTGCTGCCCGCCTGGCCCAGGAGGTAGGCCACCATCTCGTCGGGCAGATTGGCGTCCAGCAGCAAGGCGTTATACCCGGCC
>JARKQO010000123.1 GCA_029974855.1 Eubacteriales bacterium | reverse complement strand
CCAGCAGGGGATGCTCCGGGCTGATGACCATGTAGGTGGCCCCAAAGAGGGTATCGGGCCGGGTGGTATACACCCGGAGCTTGTCTGCCGTTCCGGCGATGGAGAAATCCACCTCCGCGCCCTCGCTGCGGCCGATCCAGTTGCGCTGCTGGGTTTTCACCTTCTCAATGAAATCCACCCGGTCCAGGCCATCCAGCAGCTTTTGGGCGTAATCGGTGATGCGCAGCATCCACTGCTTCTTTACCTTGCGCACCACCTCGCCGCCGCAGCGCTCGCAAACGCCGCCCACCACCTCTTCGTTGGCCAGGCCGCACTTGCAGCTGACACACCAGTTGATGGGCATTTCCGCCTTGTATGCCAACCCGCTTTTCAGCAGCTGGAGAAAAATCCACTGGGTCCATTTGTAATAGGCGGGGTCGGTGGTGTCCACCTCCCGGCTGTAATCGAAGCTGAAGCCCAGGCGTTTCAGCTGGGTGCGGAAGTGGTCGATGTTAGCCTTAGTCACCGCCGCCGGGTGCACCTTGTTTTTGATGGCGTAGTTTTCCGTGGGCAGGCCAAAGGCGTCGTACCCGATGGGGTACAGGACGTTGTAGCCCTCCATGCGGCGCTTGCGGGCGATGATGTCCAAAGCGGTGTTGCTGCGGGGGTGGCCCACATGGAGCCCGTTGCCGCTGGGATAGGGGAACTCGATGAGGCAGTAGTACTTGGGCTTATCGCTGGGGAATTGGGCTTGGAAGATGCCGCTTTCCTCCCATTTTTTCTGCCACTTGGGTTCGATGACCTGGGGGTTGTAGGCGCGTTGCTGGTCCATGGTGGGCTCCTTTCAGGACGGAGATATCATTATTCGGGGAAAACGGCCTTACGGGGCGGCGGGGGTTTGGAGGGGGGCCTGCCGGAGCTTTTGGATGCCCAGGTCCATGCGGCGCAGGCTCTCCGCTTTGCCCAGCAAATAGGCGATTTCCGTGGCCCCGCCGGGGGTGCTGCCCAGGCCGGAGAGGGCGATGCGCACGGGCCACATCATCTGGCCGGTTTTCAGGCCTTCCTTTTCCGCCAGGGCCATGAGGGCATCCTTCAGGGGCTCCTCCGCAAAATCCGGCAAAGCCGCCAGCACAGGCCGGGCCAGCTCCAGCACCCGCAAAGACAGGGCCGGGTCGGTTTTCATCTTCTTGTGGGAGTAGAGCTCGATGTCATACTCCGGCAGCTCCGCCAAAAAGCGCACCTGATCCGGCACCCGGTCAAAGACCTCGGTGCGGGTGTGCATCAGCTCCGCCAGGCGGCGGTAATCGATGCCCTTACCTGCCAGGGCCTTGTCAAACCAGGGGGTGGCCATGGAAAGGTAGTCCTCAAAGGGCATGCGGCTGATGTACTCGTGGTTGAACCACACCAGCTTTTCCGTGTTGAAGATGGCCGGGGCCTTCGACAGGCCTTTGATGTCAAAGGCCCGCACCAGCTCCGGGAGGGTGAAGAACTCCCGCTCGTCCCCGGGGCTCCAGCCCAACAGGGCAATGAAGTTGAGGATGGCCTCCTTCACATAGCCCTGGGACAGCAGGTCCTCAAAGCTGGGGTCGCCGTAGCGCTTGGAGAGCTTGCGGCCCGCGTCCTTCATCACCGGGGGCAGGTGGATGTAGGTGGGGGGCGTCCAGCCCAGGGCCTCGTAGAGCAGGTTGTACTTGGGGGTGGAGCTGAGGTATTCCGTGCCCCGCATCACATGGGTGATGTTCATGAGGTGGTCGTCAATGACGTTGGCGAAGTTGTAGGTGGGCAGGCCGTCCGCCTTGATGAGGACGTTGTCGTCCAAGGTGTCGCAGGGAGCTTCCACATGGCCGTAGAGCAGGTCATCAAAGCCGGCGCTGCCGGTGGTGGGCACGTTTTGCCGGATCACGCAGGGTTCCCCGCTTTGCATCCGGGACATGGCTTCGTCCTTGGTGAGGCAGAGGCAGTGCTTGTCGTACTTCCACTGGCCGGGGTTTTCGGCCTCGGCCTGGGCCCGGCGGGCGGTAAGCTCCTCCTTGGTGCAAAAGCAGGGGTAGGCCGCGCCGGTTTTGACCAATTCTAGGGCATAGGGCCAATAGGTGGCCTTGCGCTGGCTCTGGATATAAGGGCCGAAGGCCCCGCCCACATCCGGGCCCTCGTCGTAGGTGAGCCCCGCCTGGCGCAGGCTTTGGTAGATCAGCTCCACAGCGCCGGGAACCTCCCGTTCCTGGTCGGT
>JARKQO010000104.1 GCA_029974855.1 Eubacteriales bacterium | reverse complement strand
AGCACATGCCCCCCATTCTTTCTGGGGATATGGAGGCCATCCGCCAGCCCCTGGACTTTTACGGGGTGAACATCTACGACGGCCAGCGGGTACAGGCCGGGCCCGACGGCAAAGCCGTCCCGACCCCCTGGGAGCCGGGCTTCCCCCGCAACGACTGCGGCTGGCCCGTGGCCCCGGAATGCCTGTACTGGGGGGCCCGCTTCCTGTACGAACGGTACCGCTCCCCCATCCTCGTCACGGAAAACGGGTTCGCGGGCCAGGACTGGATCAGCCAGGACGGAAAATGCCACGATCCCCAGCGGATCGACTACCTGAGCCGCTATTTGGGAGCCCTGGAGCAGGCCCATCAGGACGGAGCCCAGATGCTGGGGTACTTCGTCTGGTCCCTGATGGACAACTTCGAGTGGGGGGAGGGCTATTACAGGCGCTTTGGCATGGTCCACGTGGACTTTGCCACCCAAAGGCGCACCCCCAAGGACGCGTTTTATTGGTATAGGGACTACATCGCCAGGCAGCGGCAGGGGTGAGGCCCCGAGCCCTGAGAGCATCATACGCAAAACGCCCTGGCTCAGGCTCAGGGCGTTTTGCGTACCGGCTATTTGTACCGGCAACTCGTATTCGTAACCTGTGCTGGCAAACGGAAGGACGCCTCCCCTACAGCACGCACCGCAAAAACTCCTGGGTCCGCTGCTCCTTGGGGTGGGCAAACAGCTCCGAGGGCGGGCCCTCCTCCACGATGAGCCCGTCGGACATGAAGATCACCCGGTCCGCCACGTCCTTGGCAAAGCCCATCTCGTGGGTCACCACCACCATGGTCATGCCCTCGGCGGCCAGCTGCTTCATCACCTGGAGCACCTCGCCGATCATCTCCGGGTCCAGGGCGCTGGTGGGCTCGTCAAAGAGCATCACGTCCGGGGACATGGCCAAGGAGCGGGCGATGGCCACCCGCTGCTTCTGTCCGCCGGAGAGCTCGTGGGGATAGGCGTCGATCTTTTCCGACAGGCCCACCCGCTCCAGCAGCTGGGCCGCCCTGGCGTCCGCCTGCTCCTTGGTGAGCTTTTTCAGCTCCACCGGGGCCAGGGTGATGTTTTTGCGCACGGTGAGATGGGAGAACAGGTTGAAGTTTTGGAACACCATGCCGATGTTCTCCCTGATTTTATTCAGATTGGCCTTGTCCTGGGTAACGCAGAAATCGTCGATGAAGATTTCCCCGCCGTTCACTTCCTCCAGCCGGTTCAGGCAGCGCAAAAAGGTGGATTTGCCAGAGCCGGAGGGGCCGATGACGCAGACCACCTCCCCCTCCTGAACCGTCAGGTTGATGCCCAGCAGCACCTGGTTCCCGGCGAAGTTTTTGCGGACGTTACGGGCGATTATCTTTGCTTTCATATTGAAACTTCTTCTCCACACGCCTGGAGATGACCATCAAAATCGAGATCACCACCAGGTAATAGATCGCCACCAGGATATAGGTGGCGAAGAACTGATAGCTCTTGCCCACATAGACCTTGGCCTTGTTCACCAGGTCCGCCAGGCCGATCACGGACAAAATGGAGGTATCCTTCACGGAGATGATGAATTGGTTCACCATGGAGGGGATGGCGATCTTAATGGCCTGGGGCAGCACCACCCGCAGCATGGTGCGGCTGGAGGAAAGGCCCAGGCTGCGCGCGGCCTCCACCTGCCCCTGGTCCACCGCGTTGATGCCCCCCCGAAAGATTTCGGAAAGATACGCGCCGGCGTAGAGGCTCAGGGTGATCACCCCCGCCACGTCCGCGCCGATGCGGAAGCTGGGGTTCATCAGCTGCATCAGCTGGGGAACCCCGAAATAGACGATAAAGGCCTGGACGATCATGGGGGTGCCCCGGATGATCCAGATGTACGCCCCGGAGATCAAGCGCAGGATCCCGGATTTGGAAATGCTCAGCAGAGAGCTCAAAAACCCGATGATCGTTCCAAAAAAAATGGAGATCACCGAGACGATCACGGTCACCTGTAAGCCTTGCAGCAGCAGCAGGCCGGATTCTTGAATGGTTCTGGAGAAGTTCATAGCGCGCCCTTTTCTTTACAAAATACGCCGGTTGAAGCGGCTTTCCCCGGGAGCCGCCCCAACCGGCGAGTCTTTTCTTAGAACCCGTACTTGGCTAGAATCTCATCATACTGGCCGCTTTCCCGGATGTTGGCCAAGCCCTTGTTGAACATCTCAATCAGCTCGGGGTTGACGCCCTTTTTCACCGCGAAGCCGTAGTACTTGGGGTTGATGACGTCGCCCACGGTTTTCAGGCCCAGGGCTTCGGTTTTGATGGCCCATTCCACCACCGTGCGGTCCTCAAAGCAGGCGGAGTTTATGCCGTTGATCACCGCCGTGTACATGAGGGGCGAATCCTCGTAGTACTGGAGGGTAAAGCCGTATTCCCCGGCCACGCTCTCGGCGTAGGTGGCCCCCATGGTGCTGGTCTTTACCGCCACCACGGTGCCCTTCAGGGCTTCCAGCGAGGCGATGTCGCTGGCCGCGGCCACCACCATCACCTGGCCGTCCTCAAAGTATCCCTCGGAGAAATCGTAGGTTTCCTTCCGGGCGTCGGTGATGGTCATGCCCGCGATCATACCGTCCGCCTGGCCCGCCTGCACCGCGCCCATGGCGGCGTCAAAGCCCACGTTTTGCACCTCGTAGGCAAAGCCCTGATCCGCCGCCACGGCGGCCAGCAGGTCCATGTCCACGCCGGTGTAGGCGTTGGTGGCCACATCCAGGAATTCAAAGGGAGCGAAGGAGTTGTCGGAAGCGATGATGTAGGTCCGTCCCTGGGCCAGGCCTGCCATCAACCCCAGCGAAAGGCTCAGTACCAGCGCGATAACCAGAATGCGAACGGCTGCTTTCATGTAAGTATCCCTCCCTGAATTTGAATATTGTCATTGTAGAATCTGCGTGATTCCTTTGTCAAGCAAAGGGCTCCGGCCCGCCGGGGCCTCTTTTTCCTCCCCGGAAGGGGGAAAACGGCAGCCCCGGCCTTGTTCTTTCGCCGGTTTGGTCTGGCCCGGGCATGCCAAGAGGCCGTAAAAAAGACAAATAAAATGCAAGAAACCCGGTTTTCGGCTTCATTTTTGCGCCTTTGGGCCCCGCCGGGACCCCGGGCCGGGGAATCATTAAAGTTTCATGAGAAGGCCCTCCGGCCCCCGCCGCCCCTGGTTCAGCGCCCCTTCCTTTTCTTGCCGCCGAAAAAAAACTGTGCTATACTGTGGGTTAGGCGATTGTTCCGGAGAGGGAGTTGAAGCATGAAGCCATCTACCAGAAAATTCCTCAGCTTCGCTTTTTTATTGCTCACTTTGGGCCTGGTTCTTTATGTGGGCTTTAGTGAAAACGATATTACCGAGCTTTGGAGGGCCATCCGGAACCTGTCCTGGACCGGGCTGCTATTGTGCCTGCTGTGCTGGATGGCGTACGAGGTAACGGACGGCTTGGCCGTCTATTACTTTTTGAAGCGCCAGGGCTACCCCATTTCCTTTTGGCAGTCGGTATATATCGGCATCGTGGGCATCTATTACAGCGACCTGACCCCCGGGGCCTCCGGCGGCCAGCCCATGCAAATCTACCATTTAAAGAAGATGGGCGTGCCCATCGGCGTCAGCGGCTCCGCCCTGACGGTGAAGTTCTTTTGCTTCCAGCTGCTTCTGCTGGTGGTGGGGGCCATCCTTTGGATCTTCCAGGGCGCGTACATCGCCCGGGAAGGGAGCCACCTGATCTGGGCCATTTTGCTGGGGTACCTGTTCAACTTTCTGTCCATCGGCATGGTGCTGACCATGGCCATCAGCAAGCGGGCGGTGCGCACCATCATCATGCTGGTGATCCGCATCGGCGTAAAGCTGGGCATCTGCAAGGACCCGGAAAAGTCCACAGCCAAATGGGAGGCCCATTGCAATTCCTACCTGTCCAGCGTGCAGCTGATCCGCAACAATCCCCTGGACCTGGCGATCCAGTTCTTCATCGCTTTGGTTCAGCTCTGCGCGCTGATGCTGGTGACCTGCGTGATTTACTTTTCCTTCGGCCTGGTGGGCACCAGCTTTATGCGGCAGATCACCATGGGGGTGCTGCTGTACATCAGCGCCAGCTATACCCCGCTGCCCGGCGCCGCCGGCGCCCAGGAGC
>JARKQO010000093.1 GCA_029974855.1 Eubacteriales bacterium | reverse complement strand
TTCACATTCTGCCGGGAGCTTCCAATGCGGGCGGCCACCTGGGACAATGTGGGCCCGGGGCCCCCGCAGTCCAGGACCCCCGCCAGAAAGATCCATTGCTTCACCGTGAGTCGGGGATCTCGCTGATCTCCAAGACGCTGGATTTTGTTGGACAGCAGAAAGACCATACCAACAACATATGCCTTGTTTCCCTGGGCATCCGTGGGCATTCCCTCCTCTAGGGCGTAATTAGGTAACAGGTTGCTTATCATGATAAGCAACCTGTTACCTTTTGTCAAGGGTTCATTTTTATCAGGGAAAAGCCGGGAGCTTCGTGCCCCCTAATCCAGCGCCAGAGACAAATACCCCGCCCCTTCCGGCCCGGGCTCCGGCTCTGGGATGAACCAGCGGATCATGCCAAAGGGCGTGGCCTGGACCCCCGGCTGGGTCCCCGCCGCCAGCCGCACCCGGTAGCGGACCGCGCCCACCTGCCGGTGCAGCAAGGCCAAGGCTGTGGGAACCTCCAAGCCCACCAAAGCCAGCTCCCGCACCAGCACGCCCCCTTCTATGGGGGACCAGGCGGCCACGCCCCGGCCGCCCTCCAGGGTCAGCAGGGCAGCCCCGCCCTCCCCCAAAGCGCCCAGGGCATAGTCCACAGCCCGCTCATCCCAGCGGGCGTAAAGGCGGTTCTTCCCGAATGCTTCGTCCCGAATGCGCACGTACTGGGCGCTGGAACAGGGCAACACCTGGCCTCCAACGAGACAGGGGGGCAGCGCCCCCGCTTCCACATCCACAACATCCAGGAAAAAGGCGGTGCGATAGCCCCGCTTGGCGTAGTAGCCGAACAGGCTCTCCGAGGCGGGCACCAGCACCCCGGCGGCCTCCCCCCGGGTCCGGATCTCCTCCCCCGCCGCGTCCATCAGCAAAGTGGCGATGCCCCGGCCCCGCTCCTCTGGCGCGGTGGCCACCGCGTAGATGTAGCGGGCCGGATAGGCCTTTTCCCCCTGCCTCAAGGTCAGGGGCAGCATGGACAGCATCCCCTGAATCTCCTGCCCCTGGGCCCACACCAGCATGTCCTCATCCCGGTGGCGCAGGGCGAAGTACGCCTCCACTTCCCGGGGGGAATCGCCGAACACCCGGGCCCACAGCACCTTCAGCTGCCCGTGGTCCCGGCCCTGCGCCAGGCGAATCACGGTCGTAACGCCTCCCCCTGCAAGGTGGCGATGTACTTCTCCACCAGGTGATGGGGATCGTAGGACAGCTTGGCCTTGCGCAGCCCCTCCACCCCGGTGTCGTCCTCCCGGTTCACATAGGTGTACTCCATGCAGTGGTGCAGTACGAACTGCTGGTTGATCATGGGGTAAGCCCCCTGAATCTCCGCAAAGGCCTTTTCAAAGTGCACCAAAAACGTATCCTCATTCAGGGGATCCCCGATGGCAAAGGCCACCACCTGGCCCTCCGCCCGGATCAGGCCCCCGGACAGCCCCAAAGCGTCAAAGTGGCGCAGGGCCTGTTCCACCGCGCAATACTCCCCGCCTAAATCCGACATCTGGCGCTTTCTGGCCTCCTTGCACCAGGCCAGGTTCATCTGCCGGGCATCCTCCCGGTTGGCCTCGGTCAGGGGCTCATAGCGCCAGTCTGGGTGGTTTTCCAGAAAGCGGTTGATGTGGTTGCGCTTGGCGGCGAGCTTCTTGCCCGTAAGGGTCGCCAGCCGCTCCCGCTCGTATACGTAATCCGCCCCGTCCCGGTATTCCTCAAAGAGGAACCGGCCGGGATAGGCGGCCTCCAGCCAGGCCTTGTCCTGGGGCAGCACCGTGTGGAACTTCAGGGGAACCCCCGCCAGACGCGCGTCCTGGGTCATTTTCTCCATCACCGGCTCCAGGGGCCCCCGGCCCGGGGGAAACAGAAAGGTGGGGTTTTCAGGGTCGGACAGCATCAGCAGCCTGTCCCCCATGCGCCCCACCCGCAGCTTATAGATCGACCGCCACACAAAGGTGTTGGTGAAGTTATACTCCAAGGCGTCCCTTTGGCTCATGGCGAACAGCTGGTCCATCCAGGGCTTGTCCTCCAGGGTCACGGGCTTGTAGTCCCACACGCCCTCCTGCCATTTGGCACCCTCCCGGTGCAGCGCCTTGTCCGCCAAATCAATATCCCGACAGTTCAACAGCAAGCCTTTCCAACCTCTCTTTTCCACATTGCGATCCATGGGGGAAGCATCCCGGGCCCCAACGGCCCATAGCATCTCCCGGTCCCGGGGCCCCCATTCTTCCGGGCCTTCGCGGTTCCCATACCATCTTACCATGTCTTTGGAAAGGGCACAAGCCCGGCCTGTTGGCGGCATACAGGGGAGTGCTTTATGGCTTCTCCCTATTCCAGCCAGAGATGGACGCTGGGAATCTCCCCCTGGCGCAGGGCCAGCCCGTCCGGCAGAACGTCTCCCTCCAGGGCCCGTTCCGCGCCGCCCAGCCCATAGGTGATCCTTTTTATCCGGGCCCCCTCCTCCCCATAGGTGTCCTTCCGGGAGGGGTTGTGGTACGTGACCCGGCAATGGGACAGCAGCGTAAAGCCAGCCTCCCCCTGGGAATCAAAGAGCCAGCCCGCCAGCCTGGGGGCGATGCGGAAGCCCAAGGCCCCCTCCCGCAGCTCAAAGCCCCCCTCCCCCACAAACATCCGCTGCCACAGGGACAGCATCTCCGCCGTGGAGCCGCTGAGGCGGGACACGAAGCCGCGCCCCCGGACCCGGGGGTCCGGGTTCCGGGAGGAGGCCAGGAAGGAGCTGTTCTCCAAAGTGCTGCGGCCATAGGCGTCCGGGGACAGGAAGGGGATTAGGGCCCGGCGGGCGGCCCGGTAGAAGTCCTCGTAGCGCCCGGCTTTCAGCATCCCCAGCAGGTATTTGTACTCCATGTGCAAAAACACGCTTTCCCGCTCCAGCCAGCCGGGGGTAAAGGCGCGAATGCGCCCGTATTCCATGCTCATCTCCTCCAGGGGCACGGAGGTGAGGTACATGCCCAGCTCCCGGTCATACAGCTGACTTTGGGCCACCGCCTCCACCGTGCGCTCCGCCGCGTCCCCATCCCGCTCCGGGTCCAGCCCCGCCAGGTAGCGGGCGGGACCCTCTAAAAAGGCCGGGGCCAGCTCCAGCCGGAAGGCCGTTACCTTCACCAAGGGCAGGCCCGAGGGGGACAGCCGCTGGCGGCCCTCCCCATCCAGCAGGAGATGGCATTCCTGGGCGTGATAGCACAGGTACGTGGGCATAAGGCCTTGCCCCAACTCCAGGGCGCGCCGGATTCCCTCCTGTACCTGCTGCCGGTAGGCCTCCAGGCAAGGGCGGATGTCCGCCATGTCTAAAAGGGTCATGTCCCCGGAGGCCTCCACCGCCAGAGCCGCCCGGTATTCCTCCAGCAAGGTGTTGGCCCTGTCCCAGCGTTCATGGGCGGTTTCTGCGGCCAAGGCCTCCTTCAGGCCCCTCATCAGCCGGGCCAGCTCTGCGGGCACCCGGGTCCGCCCTTGCTCCAGGGCCAGCAAAAAGTCCAAAATGCGCTTGAGCTCCATGGTCTCGGCCATGCCGCTGCCAAACAGGCCCGGCAGCCCGTTCATGGCGTCGTTCCAGCCGGGCCGTCCCCCGTCCATGGAAAGGCCCAGGCCCTCCGGGTCCAGCAGGGCGGTTTTGGTCGCCGCCAGCACCAGCAGCTTGCCCAGCAAATTGGTGGTCACGTCCCGCCCGGTTCGGTCCTTCAGCCACCGGGTGTCCTTCACCAGGCGGGAGGTGTCCAAGGCGTCATAGCGGCGCACGCCCTTGTCCGTAAGCTGGGCCGTTTCGCTTCGGGGGCGCACCACAGCCCCGCTATGGAAAAATCCATAATCCTCCCGGCCGCAAAGGAGCATGTCCTTTTGATCCGGGTACACCGCCAGGTAATCCTCCACCAAGTCCAGCAGGTAGCCGAAGTGGTCGCTCCAGTATCCTTCCCCAAAGCCCGCCTGGATGCGCTGCTCACTCAGGGCCAGCAGCCCCTCCACCAGGGCCTCCTCGCTGCCGGTGACCTCAATGCCGTGGGCGGCAATGGCCCCGGCCACCATCCCCGGGGTGAACTCCTGGGCCAGCAGGGCGGCCACATGCCCTTCCTCATCCCGCAGATGCTCCGCCAGCAAGGCCTTGGCCTTCTCCCCGTCCTGGAGGCGGAAGGTGGCGGGGCGGATCTCCAGGGGGTTATTGCCGTCGGCCTGCACCAAGGAGAAGAAGGACCAGACGTTGTAATCCCCCACCGCAGGGTTCATCCGCACGTCCAGGCGTCGGTTCTGGCACACGTCCCGGAAGTTGCCGTTCCCCTGGGAGTAGTATTCCCCGGCGATGGCAAACCAGTTATAATCCCGCTCCGGGTCCCCGTGCTTGCGGCTGAACAGGTGCACCACCTTGTCCCCGCCCATCACATAGGGGTAGCCGCCCCGCAGGAAGTTGTCCAGGTAGCATTGGCCGATGTAAGCGTCCAGCATGGGGTCTGCGGTTTTTGTGGCCACGTCGGCCAGCATCCGCTCCGCCAGCTGGTCCGCCTCCCGGCGCTTGCGTTCCCCATACTCCGGCGAGCTGAACAGGGGCAGCTGCTCCCTTAGCAGCCCGGCGGTGGGGGTGAAGCCCACGTAGGTATCCAAAGTGGCCTCCTGGCCGGGAGTCAGGTGCAGCTCCACCGCCGCAAAGCCACAGGCGATGCGGTTCAGTCCGCAGGGCTCCTGGGCCAGCACCCCCTCCAGTCCTCCTTCCAGAAAGGCGAGGGGCAGCAGCTGGGCGCTTTCCTCCCCGAACACCGTAGCCGGATCGTACACCACCGGCAGGGCCTTGCCCCCCAGCACGCTGTGGAAGAAGTATGCCCCCGTGGCCTCCCGCACCTTGGCGGAATCCTCCGTGGAGGAGCGCAGCAGGTACAGGGCCGCGCCTTCCGGAAGGGTTTCCACCTGGGCCCAGCTTTTGTACAGGTTCCCCATCTCCTGGAATTGCTTCAGCCCCAACCCATAAGGGATGATCCTGGGCAGCCCGTCCAGCGCCTGGATGGCCTGTTCTCTATCCGACAGGTTTTCAATCGTCACGCTGCGCACCAGAGCCCCGATGGGGGCCCCCGGCAGCGTGCGGTACTGCGCCCGCACCCGGACGCCCAGGGCCTCATGGGTTTCCTCCACGGCCAGGCCGTTGGGCAAAATGGTCATGGAGCGCTGAGCCTGCCGCTCCAGGGGGCTGAAGGGCTCATAAAACCGGCCCCCTGCCCGCAGGAAGGTGCGAAAGCCCTCCAGGGCCGTCTTTTCATAGGCGATGTTGGCGGGGTGAAACTCCATCAGGGCGTTGCCCTTGTGGTGCACCCCCATGCTGCTGACGCCCTGGCCCCGGTTGCAGTAAAACACCCACAGGGGGATGCCCCGCACCCCGGACAGTCCCGGCAAAAAGCTGGTAAAGGGCGGGGCCTTGTCATAGTCCGCCAAAGTCACCTGCCCGTTTTTCAAGGTAAAGCGGGAAGGCCTCTCCTGCTCCGGCAGGCCTTTTCCCTCCGGGTTGCCCAATCTGCTCTCCATCCCTGTTCCCTCCCGCTGATCTGCGGGCTTTGGCACGCCCGCCCATGGGACTCTGTGGGTTTTCCTGGCCTCATCATATCATGGGGGCCCTGGCAAAGCAACCCAAAGAGAAGGCACACAGCGCCAAGCCGTGTGCCTTTGGGCATGTTCTTCTTTCCCTCATCCCGGGAGAGGGCGGCAGGAGTCCTTACCGGGGCTGTAGCTCCAGCTCCACCTCAAACATCCGCTGCCAGGGCAGGCTGGCCTGGAGGACATAGGGGATGCCCCCCAGCCGTTTCTGGGCGAATGCCTCCAGCAGGCGGGTCACTTCCCGGGCGATGGCGGGGGTTTGGGCCCCCAGGTAGCGCACATCCATGCCCGGGCCGTAGGCTCCGGCGGCCACCTGCTCGCTTACATCCTGGCGCACATGGGTCATGTAGCCCCAGTCCTCCAAATAGCGTAGGGTGCGGAACTCCTGGGACAGGCGGGCGCTTTCCCCGCCCGCAAGGCTGCCCTTCTTGGCGCAGGCCAAAGCCATGGCATGGGCCACCGCCGTGCCCATGGCGTTGGAGGAGGTGTTCCAGCCTGAAAAGCAATGGATGCGGTTCAGCAGGTCCTGCTCCTGTAAAAAGGTCATCAGGCACTCGTCCGCGCCGTCGGGGACGGCGCTGTCGGCCACGGCGCAGATGCGCTTTTGGGCCAGGTGGTCCTTCATCCTGTCCAGAAAACGGTTCAGGTTCCGCTCCGGCTCCACATACAGCTTGCGCCGGTCCAGCTCAAATTTGATGCGGTTGGAAAAGGCCGTGGGCGGGTTTACCATCAGGGCGATGTCCGCGCTCTCCGGGCTAAAGGCCTCCCGCCCTCCGGCGTTACGGATGTGGTGGGGCACGGTTTCCCCAATGCTCCGGTCCTCGTAGGGGGGAATCACCAGCCGCCCCGTACCGGAGGAATACTCGGTCCATACCGAGGGCTGAATGCCCCGCTGGTTGCAAAGGGCCCTGGCCACCAAGGTACAGCCCATTTCGTCCGCCCCGGGGTACAGGGAGATTTTGGAGAGGATGCCCAGCTGGGCGGCCTTTTCCGCCAGGCCCCGGCGCTCGGCGGGGGCGTAGCCATATTCGAAGCAATCGTCCAGGGGGATGATCAAATGGTCCACCACGCCCCGGGCGGCCATCTCCAGCATGGCGATGTTGTTTTGGAAGTTGGCCTTCCGCCGCCGGAGAAAATCCTCCAGATCCGGCCCGGGCACCCGGCCCAAAATGGCCTGCTTCTCCGCCAGGTCCTCCGGAGTGGCCCTGCCCAAAGATTCCTTGTCGCTTACCACCCCATAGCGGAAGATATCGTAACCGTGGGCCTCGTAATAGTCCGGCTCCTCGCCGCTGCCATTGCGAGCCGGGGCCCGGGTAATCAGCTGGAAGGCGTACAGCTGCGCCCCGGGAAAGCGCTGCCGCAGCCGCTCCAGGCGCTGCCTGCGGTCGGCGCAGACCTGGGAGGGCAGTTGATGCAGCCGGGAGGGCACAATGCCCCCGTAGATCATCATATCCATGGACAGCACGATGTGGCCGGCCCGCCCGGTCTGGTCAAACACCCAGTCCCACAGGGCGTCCACCTGGGCGGGCCGCTTGAATTTCCCCAGCATCTCCTTGGGGGGCAAAAACAGCTCCGCTCCCCCAATGCCCGCGATGTAGCGGGGGTAGCGGTAATTACAGGGCCGTTCGTCCAGGGGAACGTATAAAATCCCTTTTCCAGTGGTTGCCGTTTCCATATTCCTCATCCTCTTGCCAGCCCCAGGGCCAGTTCCACCGCGCCTTCCACGGCGGTTTTGGCGGGCAGCAGAATCTCCGCCTGGGGCAGGTTTTCCTTCACCAGGCGGCGCACCGTGTCCAGGTGAAGGCGGCTTTTGAGTACATTGCTGCCCCACAGGCCGATCTTTAAATCCGGGTCCTGTTCCATGCCCAAAACCCGGGCCATGTCCCGGGCCAGCTTGAAGGTTTCCCCCGCCGCTTCGGTGAGCAGGCCTTGGGCGTGGGGGTCCCCCATTTCGGCGGCCTTGTCGATCACCGGGCCCAGCTTGGGCTCCTGCCAGGGCGGGGTGGCGATTTGCACCGCCAAAGTGTTCAGCTGCTTGCGGGTGGTAATGCCCAGCTCCTCCCGCACCATCCGCGCCAAGGGCCCGTCGGGCACCACGCCGTCCATCCAGGCGGCCAGGTGGCGCAGGCTGCGGCGGGCCAGCCAGTTGCCGCTGCCCTCCTCCGCCATGATGGAGAACAGCCAGCCGCCCAGGCGGCCGGTCTCCCCGGCCTTGTTGCGGCCAAATGCGATGGAGCCTGTGCCGGAAATCACCAGCACGCCCACCCCGCCGGTGACGGCATAATGGGCCAGCTGGGCGTCGCCCATCATCTTCACGGGGCAGGCAAACCCGGGCAAGGAGCGATAAATCCCGTGAAGCAGCTCCTCGTCCTCGGCGCTGTCCACCCCGGTGGTGCCCCCCAGCAAGGCCCGGCAGTTCTTCCGCTCTCCCCCAAAGCCCAGCAAGCACTGGTCGATATGGTGTCCGACCCGCCGGAGCAGCTCCTCCCGCTCCAGCGTATAATGGCTGGCGGGGGCGCCGGTGTATTGGCACAGCAGGGATCCGTCCAGCCCGGCGGCCCGTATCCGAAAATGGGTGCCGCCGCTGTCGATCCCCAATACATACTCCAAGCCTAGGCTCCCCCTTCAAACTTCACGTTCAGCATTTCGCTTACCGTCAGGTATAGCTTATGGCCCCGGCCTTCCACCCCCATGGGCTCCGGCAAGGCGGCGCTGATGAGCTGGCAGGGCAGCACCCACTCGTAAGCGCCGGTGTACCAGCAGCCGGTGGTAAGCAGCCCGCAGTGGCGGGGGTCCTGCCCCGGGGCCTCAGGCCCTATGGTGTATGCCAGGGGCGACAGGCTTTGGTGGAAGGCCGCCAGGGTCTGGATGCGGCTGGGGGTTTCGCGGCTGAAGGTAGACAGGAAATACAGCCCTCCCATCCTTTCCTCCAGGGCGCAGATGGGCCCGTGCAGGTATTCCTCAAATGCAAAGGCCGTTGCGGGGATCAGCAGGGTCTCCAAAATCTTCAGGGCCGCCTCCGCAGCCACGGGCAGGCCCTTGTCCTCCACGGCCAAAAATACCTTTTCAAGGGTTTTCAGGGCGTCGCCATTAGCCTTCAGCCAGCTTTCGCCCCGGCGGATGTTCTCCTCCATATGTCCAATGGCGGCCTTCAGGGCGCTGAGGTAGGCTTCCGCCTTTTCGCCGCCAAGGCTTCCGGCTGCCAAGGCGGCCTCCACAGCCATCAGCTGCAAGGTCAGCACCGTGCCGGTGTAGCCCTTGGTCTTGGGCCCCACGTTCTCCGGGCCGCATTCAATCAGCGTATAGGGGTACAGCTTAGCCATGCGGCTTTCGGCGCTGCCCGCCAGCACAAACCTGGGGTAGGCCCCCAGCTGCTCCAGGGCGGCCAAGGTGTTGTTGGAGTTGCCCCCCTGGGAGATAAACACCACCAGGGGGCTGCTGCCCCGAATGGGCGGCAGCGCGGTGGGAGGGCATACGGTGGTTTCCACGCCCAGCACTTCCTCCCAAAAGGGCGCGGCGGTGCCCGCCGCGTTGCGGGAGGTGCCGCTGGCCACCAGGTACACCCTGTCGGGCCTGTGGGTTTGCCAGGTTTGCACAAAGGCGGCGGTGTTCCTCTTGCGGTTTTCCAGAATGGCCGCCAGCACCCGGGGCTGTTCCTTGATGTAAAAATCCATGGTCATTTCCGGCATGCCTCCTTGCTTAGATGGGAGAGCCCTTATTCGGACTTGTTCTTTTCCCGGATGGCGTCCAGGTCGTTATAGAGGGTGAACTTGCTGATCCCCAAAATTTCACAGAGCTTGACGCTGGATTTGGAAATCTGGAACGCGCCCTTTTCATCCAAGTAATTCAGGAAGGTGCAGCGCTCCTCCTTGTTCATCTCCTTGGGGTCCTTGCCCACCAGCTGCTTGGCTTGCTGGATCAGGTAATCCAAAAGGCTGTTGATGTCCTGGGCGAAAAACTCCTCCTGGTTGGGCTCAAAATGGTTATATCTGCGCAGGAACCCTTCAAACTGCATGGTTTCGGTGATGTCCAGATTCACGCAGATGGAACCGATGACCTCCCCCTCGTCGTCGCGCAAATAGACCGAGGAGGACCGGAGAATTTTCCCCTCCGGCGTGGTGGTAATATAATTGAACCGGTCCCCGTCCACCACGTTTCCGTTGAGAACCTCCAGGCCCAAATTGCTGCCGCAGCCGCCCACCACCCGGTTGGTCACGTGGCCGTTGCGGATGTCGATGATGGTATGGTTGTAATCCTTGGTCAAATCATGCAGCACCACCTCGCAATTGGCGCCGAATTGCTTTGCCATCAGGGTGAGCAGCTGGTTGAGCAGCTTGCTCTCATCCTCCAGCTTTTTCATTTGGTCGCATCCCCCCTCTACTTTCGTCAAAAACCGTCCGGTCCATCATACCATAGAATGCCGCCGGATAGGAAGCTGGTAATGGATCACAAGCCTACTCACACATTTTTAGACATTACAGAAAAAAAGTATGAAAATATGGGGTTTTTGTTGACAAAAAGTTTGGTTTGTGGTATGGTTCTCCCCGTAGTGGAAATGGACCGCGCCGGGTATTACCAAAACTTACTTCCATCGGGGTGGACAAGCTCCTGGAAAAACCCGGAAGGCACCTTCCAAAAAATCGCCAAATCCAAACAAATTGTTAGGTTCATTGTGAAAGCCAAGGCCGGGGAGGCCCAGGATTCCCCCCTTGACAAACAGCAAAGAAATGCCGAGCATGGGGAGGTGAGGGCGAAGGAAGGGGCGGTGGAAATCCCCGCCCCCCGAGCGGTACTTGCAAGGTACCCGTTGCAATGTATGGCGTTCCTGGGATGGGTACACAATTTACGATTAGGATACATGAGGAGGAACAAACATGAAGAAGCTGGTTTCTTGTTTTCTGGCTCTCACCATGGCATTGGCGGTATTCGCCGGCGCGGGCCTTGCCGTAAGCGCCAAAGCCGCTTCGGAGCCCCAGGTGGTTAGCTTCTGGTATGCCTACAAGGGCAGCGAAGCCGCCGCTTTTGAAGCCGCCATCCAGGCTTACAACGAAAGCCAAAGCAACTATAAGGTGGAGGGCCTCAGCGCCACCGACCAGCAGAAGCTGATCGTCGCCCTGGCCAGCTACGAAGCCCCCGACGCCTTCACCCTTTCCTGCCAGGACGTGATCAGCTACCAGAGCAACGACCTGCTGGAAAACCTCCAAAGCTATGTGGACGCCGAAGGCTATGACCTGGGCATCTACTCCGACAAGAGCGTGGAAGCCAACTCCGTGGACGGCTCCATCTACGCGCTGCCCCTGTCCGGCTACACCATCCAGATGTTCTACAACAAGGACATCCTGGCGGAAATCGGCTACGACGCTCCCCCCGCCACCTGGGAAGAGCTGTACGAAATGGCCGTGAAGGCCACCGTGCTGAACGCCGACGGCGACATCGAGCGCCTGGGCTACCCCCTGTTCCCGTTGGCTTCCGCCCGGCAGGAGCTGATCTACGGCTTCGGCGGCCGCTGGTGGGATGAGGACAACAACCTGACCCCCGAGCACCCCGGCATCCTGGACAGCCTCCACATGAACCTGAAGTACCGCGAGCAGTACGGCGTGGAAAAGGTGCAGGCCTTCGTGGCCACCGCCAACACCAACCGCTACACCGAGCAGGACATGTTCTTCGCCGGCAAGCAGCTCTTCCGCCTGGACGGCAGCTGGCTGCCCACCATGATGGAGAACTTCGGCTCCACCGTGAACTACGGCATCGCTTTGATCCCCGGCACCCAGGCCGATCCCGATTCCCAGGGCGTCAGCCGTTATGAAACCTCCAGCGTGGCCATCCCCGTCACCGCCCAGAACAAGGAAGGCGCGTGGGATTTCATCAAGTGGCTGAGCAACGCCGAAGGCAACAAGCTCCTCCTCAGCGGCATCGGCAACCTGCCCGCTTTGAAGGAACTCTACTCCGATCCGGACATCCTGGCCAAGCCGGGCTTCCCGGAGTTCATTGAAGCCCTGGAGCTGGAAAAGGGCGTGCAGTATCCCAAGATGAACGACTTTGCCAAGTACGTGTCCTTGATCAACGAGCAGCTGGACTACGTGTACAACGGCATGAAGACCCCCGAGCAGGCCATGGCCGACCTGGCTTCCCAGTCCCAGGGCCTCAAGTAAGAACCACCCTGCCTATGATTGCCGGCCGGACCATCCGGCCGGCAATCGGCATTTTTACCACGCCGTAAAACTCCCCCGCCCAGGGCAGCCCCCTGTGAGTGAACGGAAAGGAGCCATATGAGGAAAGTACGCCTTAGCGAGCAGCAGCGCAATAACCGGAACGGGTTTTTGTTTGCTCTGCCATGGATTGTCGGGTTTCTCAGCTTCCATGTGTATCCTTTGATCTCCTCGCTGTATTACAGCTTTACGGAGTTCAACCCTGTGAAAGCGCCCAAATGGGTGGGCCTGTCTAATTTTCAGGATATTTTCAGCGATCCCCTGGTGCTGAAGGCATTGCAAAACACCCTGTTCATGGCGTTTGTTTCCACCCCCATCAACCTGGCGGTGGCCTTGCTGCTGGCCACCATCGTCAGCAGAAACTTTAGGGGCCGGGGCTTTGTGCGCACCATGTTCTTCTTGCCCTCGGTCATTCCCATGGTGGCGGCTACCATGGTATGGATCTGGATGTTCACCCCGGATTACGGCCTCATCGACAACGCCCTGGCGTGGCTGGGCATTGACGGCCCGGCCTGGCTGATGGACCCGCGCTATACCAAGGCGGCCTTGCTGATGATGGGCACCTGGGTCACCGGCACTAGCATGCTGGTGTGCATGGCCGCGCTACAGCAGGTTCCCACCAGCTATTACGAGTCCGCCAGCATCGACGGGGCGGGCGGGGTGCGCAAGTTCCTCTCCATCACCTTGCCCTCCATCGCCCATGTGCTGGTGTACCAGGCCATTCTCAACTTCATCAACTCCTTCCAGTACTTTCAGCAGGCCTATATCATCATCAGCGCCAGCTTTGGCGGCGGCGGGCGCGGCGTAGCCAACGGAGGGCCCGCCAACAGCATGCTGATGTACCCGCTGTACATCTTCTACAACGCCTTCAACTACATGAAAATGGGCAAGGCCTCGGCTTTGGCTTGGATTCTGTTTATCGTGGTGGCGGTTCTGGCGTTTGTGATGACCAAGGTGACCAAAAAGGTTACCGAGAACGCGGGAGGCGAATGAGATGACCACGAGAATTCCTACGAAAAAATGGGTGGGCCGCGGCCTGTTCATCCTGCTGGTGGGCGCGCTGTGCGTTGTGTTCTTCTCGCCCTTTCTGGTGATGATCACCACCTCCTTCAAAACCAACCGGGACGCCTTTACCCTTCCGGTGCAAATTTTGCCCCGGCAATGGGTGTTTGAAAACTATCCCGGCGCTTTGGCCCAGATTCCCTACCTGAAATACATGAGCAACACCGTGTTCATCACCATCCTTTCGGTGCTGGGGCACGTGCTGGTGACCCCCATGGTGGCCTACTCCCTCTCCAAGATCAAATGGAGGGGCGCGGGGATCATCTCCGGGCTGATCATGGCCACCATGATGATTCCCGTCACCGTCACCATGATCCCCCTATACCGCACCTATTCCATTTTGCGGCTCACCAACACCTATGTGCCGCTGATCCTCCCCACCTTTCTGGGAAAGGCCTTCTTCATCGTGATCGTGCGGCAGTTCTTCAACGGGGTGCCCAACTCCCTGATTGAGGCGGCCCGGATTGACGGAGCCAACGAGTTCCAGCGGTACCTGTTCGTGGCCTTGCCCCTTTGCAAGCCGGCCCTCACCACCGTGGGCATCTATGCCTTCCTGGACGCCTGGAGCGACTACCTGATGCCTTTGATCTTCATCACCAAGCCCCAGATGTTCACTCTGTCCTTGGGCTTGCAGCAGTTCAGCAACGAGTTTACCACCGATTGGGCCAAGCTGATGGCGGCGGCGGTGATCTTTGTGGTGCCGGTGGTGGTGTTTTTCTCCATCTTCCAGAAAAACTTTGTCCAGGGCATTGCCACCAGCGGCTTGAAGGCCTAAGCCAGAGAGGGAAAGCAAACCGCTTATGTTACAAAAACAAGATTTAGGGGGCCAGTGGGCCTGGCGGGCCGAGGATGAGGAGTCCTTCCACAAGGGAACGGTGCCCGGCAGCGTGCTGTGCGACATGCTGGCCCAGGGCCTGATGGAAGACCCCTTCTGGCGCAGCAACGAGTATGCCGCCCGGGAGCTCATGGGCAAGGACTACCTGTATCAAAGAAGCTTTCTGGTGCAGGAGGCTTCTTTGTCGGCGGACGAGATTACCTTGGTGTTTGAGGGGCTGGATACCCTGGCAGCGGTGTACCTGAACGGCCAGCTGGCGGCCAAAACCCACAACATGCACCGCACTTACCGGCTGCCGGTAAAGAGCCTGCTGCGGGCCGGGGAGAACGAGATATCCGTTTGGTTCTCCGCCCCCCTGCGCTTTGTGCGCCAGGAGGACGCCCAAAACGACATCCACTACGCCTCCACGGGCTGCCTCCGGGGCAACGCCGCCCTGCGGAAGGCCCACTACATGTTCGGCTGGGACTGGGGCCCCCAGCTCCCGGACATTGGCATTTTCCGCCCCGTGTATTTGGAATTTGCCACCGCCGCCCGCTTCACGGACCTGCGCATCCGCCAGTTCCACACCCGGCCTGGGGAAGCCGTGGAGCTGACGGTGGAAACCGCTGTGCAGCCCTTGGGCCCGGAGCCCCTGGAGGTGGCGGTGACGGTGGCCGGACCCGATGGGTTTTTGCTCCAGGTCCGCCAGCCCTGGCAGCCTGGGGAATCCCTGGGGCTGGTGGTGGAAAACCCTCTGCTGTGGTGGCCCAACGGGCTGGGGGCCCAGCCCCTGTATACCGTAACGGCCAGCCTGTACTGCGGCGGCGCGCTCCAGGACCAGCTCACCCGCCGTGTGGGCCTGCGGACCATAACCGTCAGCACAGCCGCCGACCCCTGGGGCAACGAGTTTGCCTTTGTGGTGAACGGGCACAAGGTGTTTGCCATGGGGGCCAACTATGTGCCCCAGGACAACCTGATCCCCCGCATTACCCCCCGGCGCTACCGGGACATGGTGGCCGCCAGCGCAGCCGCCAACATGAACATGCTGCGGGTGTGGGGCGGCGGCTATTACCCGGACGACGCCTTCTACGACGCCTGCGACGAATACGGTATCATGGTGTGGCAGGATTTGATGTTCGCGTGCAACGTATACGCCCTGAACCCGGACTTTGAGGAAAACATCATCCGGGAAACCCAGGACAACGTGCGCCGCCTGCGCCACCACGCCAGCCTGGCCCTTTGGTGCGGCAACAACGAGATGGAATGGGGCTGGGGCGAGGGCTGGCAGCGCATTCTGGGCCATCACCCCCGCTACAAGGCCGATTACCTGAAAATCTTTGAAATGGTGCTGCCCAGGGCCTTGGCCTCCTGCGACGACCAAACCTTCTTCTGGCCCTCCTCCCCCTCCAGCGGCGGCGCCTATGATTACCCCAACGATCCGGACCGGGGGGACCAGCACTACTGGGAGGTATGGCATTCCGGCAAGCCCTTTACCCAGTACCGGGCCCATCACTTCCGCTTCTGCTCGGAATACGGCTTCCAGTCCTTCCCGGGCATCAAAACCATCCAAGGCTTTACCTTGCCCCAGGACCGGAACATCTTCAGCGAAGTGATGGAGAGCCACCAGAAAAACGGCCAGGCCAACAGCAAGATTTTCACCTATGTGTCCGATTACTTTCTCTACCCCAAGGATTTGGACTCCATCGCCTATATCTCCCAGATTCTGCAGCTCAAGGCCATCCAATACGGGGTGGAGCACTGGCGGCAGAACCGGGGCCGGTGCATGGGCAGCCTGTATTGGCAGCTGAACGATTGCTGGCCTGTGGCAAGCTGGGCCTCCATCGACTACCATGGCCGCTGGAAGGCTCTCCACTACGGGGCCAGGCGGTTTTACGCCCCGGTGTGCGCCTCCGCCCGGGAAAAGGAGGAGCTTAGCGGCGAAATCACCTATTATGTCCACAACGATACCTTGGCCCCCCGCCCCCTGCGGCTGGAGGTGGCGCTGCTGGACACGGAGTTTCATGTGCTGCGGCAGGAAGCCTGGGAAGGGGAGGCCTTGCCCCTGTCCTCCCAGGGTGTGCTCACCGCGGATTTTGGCGAAGCTCTTGGGGACCCGGAGCGGAAGAAGCGCCTTTTGGCCCGGTACCGTCTCTTTGACCAGGACGGCGCTTGCGTCGGCGAGGGCTGCACCCAGTTTGTGAAGCCCAAGCACTTTGCCTACCCCGCCGTCACCTATGCCTCCCACATGCGGGACGCCGGGGATTGCTATGAAATTTTGTTGTCTGCCAGCGGGTTTTCTCATTACACCGAGTTGTACTTTACCCAGGCCGACGGGGTGTTCAGCGATAATTTCTTTGACATCACCCAAGCGGGCGAAAAAAAGGTGCTGCTGCCCAAGGCGGGCCTGAGCGCCGACCCCGGAGCCCGGGAGCTGGCGCGGCAGCTGGTGGTACGCAGCGTGGCCCACACCTACCTGCGGGAAGGAGAATAGCCCATGAAATGGACCCAGGAACTTTTGGCACAGCTGGAAACCCCCTGCCTGGTGGTGGACATGGATATTGCCAAGGCCAACATCGCCGCCATGCAAAAGGCGGCGGACGAGGCGGGCTGCGCTTTGCGGCCCCATGTGAAAACCCATAAAATGGGCCTGTTCGCCCAGCTCCAGCTTCAGGCCGGGGCCAAGGGCATCACCTGCGCCAAGGTCAGCGAGGCGGAGGTGATGGCCCAGGCCGGGGCGGAGGATATTTTCATCGCCTATCCCATGGTGGGGCCCCTTCGCACTGGGCGGACCCTGGCCTTGGCCCGGCGCATCCGGCGGCTGATTTTGGCCGTGGATAGCCTGGAAGGGGCGGCCATGCTCAGCCAGGCCGCCGTGGAAGCGGGCATGGCGCTGGAGGTTCGGCTGGAAATTGACACCGGAGCCGGGCGCACCGGTATCCAGATGGACCGGGCCCCTGCCCTGGCAGTGCGGGTGGCTGCCATGCCTGGCTTGAACCTCACGGGGATTTACACCTTCAAAAGCCTGCTGTACCAGGGCAAGCCCACCCTCTCCAACGCCTTGGCGGCCCGGGAGGAAGGGGAGATGATGGCGCAAGTGGCCCAGGCCATCCGGGCCGCCGGGGTTCCCATTACGGATGTGAGCGCCGGAAGCAGCCCCACAGGGGTACTGGTGGCCCAAACGGGCCAGGTGAACGAAATCCGCCCAGGCACCTATGTTTTCAAGGACGTGATGCAGGAGAAGGAAGGGGTGGCGGCCCCTGGGGAGCTGGCCGTGAAATACGCCGCCACTGTGGTCAGCGCCAACCACGAGCATTACGCGGTGATCGACGGGGGCACCAAAACCTTTCCCACCGACGTAGCCCCGAACGTGGAGCCGGGCTTTTACCCCGGGTATGCCGTGGTGGAGGGAATGCCTCATTTAAGGCTTTCCTTTCTCAACGAGGAGCACGGCATCCTCACCAGCGCCCAGGGACCCACGGGGCTGCGGGTGGGCCAGGTGCTGACGCTGCTGCCCATCCACGTATGCACCGCCATCAACATGCAAAACAGTGTGTACCTGCTGGAAAACGGCCAGGTGACGAAGCAGCGGGTGGACGCCAGGGGGATGCTGCTATGAGAACCTTACTTCAGGGCGGCCAGGTATTGGACGGCACCGGCAGCCAGGCCTTTGAGGCCAACGTGCTGGTGGAGGACGGCCGCATTGTGGACATTGCCCCGGGTCTTGCGGCGGAGGGGGCCCTGATGCTGGACGCTACGGGCAAAACCGTCACCCCGGGCTTTGTGGACTTCCACCGCCATTGCGACATCGCGCCCCTCACCCGGCCGGATTTTGGGGAAATCGAGCTGGCCCAGGGCATCACCACCACGGCGGCTTGCAACTGCGGCTTGGCCCCTGTGCCCTGTTCCGATGAATGCCGGGGGGAGATGTACGATTTCCTGGAGCCCATCATCGGGGACATTCCCACGGACATGATCTTCCGGGAGTATGCGGACTACGTGGCCGCGCTGAAGCAGGCCCCCCTGCGGCTGAACATGGCTTTTTTGGCAGGGGCCGGGGCCATCAAAACCACGGTGAAGGGCTTTGCCAACACCCCTTACACCCCCGGAGAAACCGCCCGGGCCCAGGCCTATGTGCGCCAGGCCATGGAGCAGGGGGCCCTTGGGGTATCCTTGGGCATTATGTACCAGCCGGAGCTGTACTCCACCCCGGAGGAGATCTCCCAGGTAATAAAGCCCGCCGCTCAGTACGACGGGGTACTCACCACCCACATCCGGGGCGAGGGCGACAGCCTGGTGGAAAGCGTGGAGGAAGTGATCCACATTGCCCAGGCCGCCGGGCTGCGGCTGAACATCAGCCACTTCAAGGCCACGGGCATCCACAACTGGCGGGACAAGATCCTTAAGGCCATGGACCGCATCGAGGCCGCCCGGGCCAAGGGGCAGCCGGTGTCCGCCGATTTTTACCCCTACGACGGGGGCAGCAGCATGATGCAGTCCCTCCTCCCCCCCTCGGTGCTGGGAGGCAGCAACAACGAGATGCTGCGCCGCCTGGCTACGGCCCAGGGCAAGGCCTTTCTGCGCCAGGAGATCTACAAACAGCACCCCGGCTGGGACAACATGGCCACCAGCATCGGCTGGGAGCGGATTTTGGTAAGCTCCGTCACCAAGCCCCAGCACCAGGCCTATGGGGGCAAGTCCATTTCCCAGGTGGCCCAGGAGCTGGGCTACGCCGACCCGGCGGATTTTGTGGCGGATTTGTTGGTGGCGGAGGACGGCAAAGTGGGCGTCATCGTGCGCAGCATGTCCCAGGAGGATGTGGACCACATCGCCCGGCTGCCCTGGACCTCTTTGATTTCCGACGCCCTGTACGGCGGCGGCGGCAACCCCCATCCCCGGCTGTACGGCGCTTTCCCCAAGCTCATCCGGGAGTATGTACTCCAGCGCCGGGTGCTCACCTTGCCCGCCGCCATCCACAAGATGACCGGCATGCCCGCCAGCCGCATGGGCCTTGCGGACCGGGGCTTGCTCAAACCCGGCTACCGGGCGGACATCGCCGTCTTCGCCCCGGAAAACCTCCTGGACCGGGCCACCTATACGGACCCCCGTCAGCTTTCCCAGGGGATGGACTATGTGCTGGTGAACGGCCAGGTGGCCTGGCAGGGCGACAAGATGGCGCGGCAGCCCCAGGGGGGCCTGGTACAAAAGGGCCGGTCCTAACAGGGGCCAACACGGCCCGCCAAAGCAGGAAACCCAAACCATATCAACGAAGGAGAATCACAAGCATGAACGTAAAGGAAAAACTGAAAGAGATGAACATCACCTTGCCCCCCGCCCCCCCCAAGGGAGGGGTGTACTCCCCTGTGAAGGAATTCGGCAAGGGGCTGGTGTATGTGTCCGGCTGCGGCCCGGTGATTGACGGGCCCATCCAGGGCAAGCTGGGGCAGGAATATACCGTGGAGCAGGGCCAGGCCTTTGCCCGCAACTGCATGCTGAACGTGCTGGCGGTGCTGGACGCCAACGTGGGCCTGGAGAAGGTGAAGCGCCCGGTGAAGCTGCTGACCTTTGTGGCCGGTACCAGCGAATTTTACGACCAGCCTGCGGTGGCCAACGGCGGCAGCGAGCTGCTGGTGCAGCTCTTTGGGGCCCAGGAGGCACCCTCCCGCAGCGCCATCGGGTGCAACGCCCTGCCCGGGAATATCCCCGTGGAAACGGAAGCCCTGTTTGAAATCGAAGCGTAAGGAGTGAAACTCATGGAGCCCTTTCGGGATGCTTCCCTTGCTCCGGGGCTGCGCGCCAGGGACCTGCTGGCGCGCCTTTCCCTGCGGGAAAAGGTGGGCCAGCTGAACCAGCGGCTATATGGCTTTGCCGCCTATACCCGGCAGGGGGACGACCTTGCCCTGACCCCCGAATGCGAGGCGGAGATTGAAAAATGGAGCGGCCTGGGGGCTTTGTACGGGCTGTACCGGGCCGACCCCTGGAGCGGGAAGGACGAAAGCACCGGCATTCCTCCCCGCCTGGCCCCCAAGGCCTACAACCTGGTGCAGCGCAAGGTGCTGGAAGCCTCCCCCTTTGGCATTCCCGCGCTGATGACGGCGGAGGCCTCCCACGGCATGGTGTCCGTGGGGGGATACATGCTCCCGGCCAACGCGGCCATGGGCGCCACCTTCAACCGGAAGCTCTGCCGGGACGCCTTTGCCGTGTACGGCAAACAGGCCAAGGCCCAGGGCATCGACTATGCCTTGATGTCCGTGCTGGACGTGCTGCGGGACCCCCGCTGGGGCCGCAGCGAGGAATGCTTTGGGGAGGACCCCCTGCTGTGCCGCACTATGGCCGAGGCGGCGGTCAGCGGCTGCGCCGCCCAGGGGGTGGACGTGGTGGCTAAGCACCTGGGGGGCCAGGGCGAAACCACCGGCGGCATCAATTCCAGCCCGGCCCGCCTGGGCTGGCGGGAGCTGCGGGAGATTCACCTGCCCTCCTTGCAAGGGGCCCTGGAGGGCGGGGCCTCGGGTGTGATGGCGGCCTACAACGAAATTGACGGCGTGCCCTGCCATGCCAACTCCCTGTTGCTGCGGGAATACCTGCGGGAGGAATGCGGCTTTGAGGGCGTGGTCATGGCGGACGGCACCGCCATGGACCGGCTGGACGAGATCACCGGCAGCAACATGCTCTCCGGCGCGCTGGCGCTGGAAAGCGGGGTGGATATCAGCCTATGGGATACCGCCTTCTCCCATTTGGAGGAAGCGGTGCTGGGAGGCCACGTGCCGGAAGCGCTGTTGGACGAGGCGGTGCTGCGGGTGCTGGAAACCAAGTTTCGCCGGGGCCTGTTTGAAAACCCCTACATGGACGAAACCAAGCCCGTGCCGGTTTTCACCCCCCTGGACCATCCCCAGACGCTGGAAGCGGCCCGCCAGAGCGTGGTGCTGCTGGAGAACAAGAACCGCTTTTTGCCCATGGACGGGAAGGATTGGGCTACGGTGGCGGTACTGGGGCCCAACGCCCACAGCCTTTACAACCAAACGGGAGACTACTCCCGGCCCTTTTCCCCGGGGGAGGGAATTACTGTGCTCCAGGGCGTGGAGCAAGCGCTTCCCGGCGGCAAGGTGCTCCACGCCGAGGGCTGCGGTACCTTGCGGGGCGACCGGGAACAGCTGGCCCAAGCCCTGGAGGCGGCAAAAGAGAGCGATCTGGTGATTTTGGCCCTGGGGGGCTCCTCCAACCGGTTTGGAGAGGTACGCTTTGACGAAACCGGGGCTGCCATCGCAGGGGGCGATCTCCAGATGGACTGCGGCGAGGGAGTGGACCGGGCGGACTTGAACCTGCCCCCCTGCCAGCAGCAGTTGTTTGAGGAAGTGTGCGCCCTGGGCAAGCCCGTGGTGTGCATTGTGATGGGCGGCCGCCCCTATGTGGTGGCTCCCTTTGCCCGGCAGGCCAGCGCGCTGCTGTACAGCTTTTACCCTGGCCCCTGCGGCGGCCAGGCCTTGGCGGAAATTTTGTTTGGACAGCAGAATCCCTCCGGGCGGCTGCCCGCCTCCTTGCCCCGGCACTCCGGCGCGCTGCTCTGCTGGTACAACGGAAAATATGCCGCCAAAAACCGGGTGTACTGCGATATGGATTCCGCGGCCCTGTACAGCTTCGGCTATGGCCTCAGCTATACCCGCTTCTCCTTGGAAGGGGCCAGCGCCCAGGCCATCCCCCAGGGGGGCGTCGCCGTGACCTTTGCCTTGCAAAACACGGGGTCCCTGGGCGGGTACGCGGTGCCCATGGTGTACCTGCGCTGGCTTCGGGGGCGCATCACCGCCAGGAAAAAAGAGCTGAAGGCCTTTGACAAAATATGGCTGGAAGCCGGGGAAAGGCAAACCGTGACCCTGACCATTCCCCCCAGGGAACTGCTGCGCTGGGATGCGGACATGAAGCAGCGGCCCGGCAGCGGCCCCGTGCTGCTGATGCTGGAGGAAGGGGGCCAATCCTTCTGGAGCGGCCAGGTAACAGTGAATGAGGAGGGAAACCATGGATCCGTTGTTTGAGAAGCAACTGCAAGATTCCTTCTATGTGCACAGGCCCTTGGAGGCCGATGGTTCCAAAACCGTGGAAAGCCGGGCCCTGGACAAAAAGGTGCTTCACAGCGTATCCCTTTGGGATGGGAAAGACCTGGCCCGCTGGACCTTTGACGGCCAGGGGGAGCACCACGTGAACCGGGAGGGAGGCCTGTGCCTGAAAACCTGGTCCCGGGCGGAGGAGTGGCCCGCCAGCGAGATGCGGGCCGACGACGCGGCCACGGGGGCGTATGCCACCTTTGGCAGCTATGTGGCCCGGCTGGACCTGCGGGGGCTGGACCTAAGCCGGGGCAACCGCATCCGGTTCGATCTCCACGCTGATTGCCCGGGCTTGCACAGCCCCATCGTGCGGGTGGGCTTTGTGAACAACGGAGCCGTCAAAATCCCCGACGCTTACTCCCGGGAAGGCTTCCACGCCATGAACCTGGAGAACCACCGCTGGAACCACATGACTTGGGAAATTGAAACCATCGCCCACGACAACCTGGAGGAAATCTCCTTCACCATGCACCGCTACGGCAAGGAGATTTCCAGCGGCGAAGAGCTGCGCTTTGAAATCCGCAACATCCGCTTTGAGGACATTGAGGATTTGGAGGTGGTCCACGGCTGGCAGTGCAAGGAAGGCACGGCGGTGTTTTCCACCACCGGCTACTGGCCCAAGGGCGTGAAAACCGCCATTGCCAACACCCGGGAGGAACGCTTTGCCATCCTGGACGCGGAAACCGGCGCGGCAGCCTACCAGGGGCCTGTGCAGCAGGTCCGGGGCCAGCACGGGGATTTCGCCCTGCTGGATTTTTCCGCCCTGGAAACCCCGGGCCGCTACCGCATTCAGCTGGGGAGCTATACCGGCGAGGCCTTCCGCATCGCCCAGGACATTATGGACAACGCCATCTGGAAGCTGGTGAACTTCCTGTTTTGCGAGCGGTGCGGCTTCCCCGTGCCGGGGAAGCACGGCACCTGCCATCTGGATGTCATTGCCCGGCACAACGGGCTGATGATGAGCTTTGCCGGGGGCTGGCACGACGCCGCCGACGTATCCCAGCAATCCATGCAAAGCGCGGAGATTTTGCACGCTCTGCTGGAAACCGCCCAGGCGGTGAAGGACCGTAACCCCCTGCTGTACCAACGCCTGATGGAGGAGGCCAACTGGGGGCTGGATTACGTGCTACGCACCCGCTTCGGGGACGGGTACCGGGCCACCAGCTCCGGCATCCGCCGCTGGACCGACAACCTCATCGGCAATATGGACGATTGCCCGGCAGGGGCCCACAACCACTCCTTTGAAAACTTCCTTTGCGCCGGGGTGGAGGCCTACGCGGGCCTGTGCTTCGCGGACAGCGACGCCCAGCTGGCCTTCAAATGCGCCGACGCCGCCAAGGAGGACTATGCCTTTGCCCTGGAAAGGTTCAAGGAAGTGGGCCTGGAGGAGCGCACCAAGCACGAGCATGCCTCCTGCGCCAGCCTGTCCCAGTATTACGCGGCGGCCACCTGGGCCGCCGGGCAGCTGCATACCGCCACAGGGGAGGCCTGCTACCAAGGCTACGCCGTGGAGTTTGCGGACAAGATGCTGGCCTGCCAGGAGACCGGCGAGGGCAAGGCCCCCTTCACCGGCTTCTTCTACCGGGATGAAAGCCGCACCGCCATGGTCCATTTTTCCCACCAGGCCCGGGACCAGATCTTTGTGCAAGCCTTGGTGGCTCTGTGCCAGGCCATGCCCTCCCATCCGGACAAGTTCCGCTGGGAGAAAGCCATGGGCCTGTTTGCCCAGTACCTGAAGGATTTGCGCCGGTTTACCCAGCCCTATGGCATGCTGCCCGCGGGACTGTACCACGAAAGCGAGCTCCGGGACCGGGAGGCCTTTGCCCGGGTGCATCCCCATGTGGACTTTGAACGGGAGCTGCCCCATTATAAGGAGCAGCTGGAAAGCGCCGTGGCCCTGGGAAACGGGTACTATGTGCGCAGCTTCCCGGTGTGGTTCTCCTACCGGGGCAACTCCGCCATCCACCTGTCCATGGGCAAGGCCGCCAGCCTGCTGGGGGTGTATTACAAGGACCCGGAGTTATGCGAAATCGCCCGGGAGCAGCTGTATTGGACCCTGGGCAAGAACCCCTCCGGCCAATCCTTGGTCTACGGGGAGGGTAGCAACTACGGCCAGCAGTACACGGCCCTCCTGGGGGAAACCGTGGGCGAAATGCCCGTGGGCATCCAAACCCGGGGCAACGAGGACGTTCCCTACTGGCCTCCGGCCAACATCGCCACCTACCGGGAGGTATGGACCACCCCGCCGGGCCGCTGGCTGTGGGTGGCAGCGGATTTGGTGGGCCTGGAGGCCCTGTAAGAAGAAGCGGCGTCAGCCGCCGGTACCCGGACCCCAGCAGATATTTTCCACGCAGGAAAAACAGCGAAGCATGACGTATTAATAAACAAGGATCTGCGGCAAAAGCCCCCCAGGGGGCTTTTGCCGCAGCCATGCCAATGAAACACAATGGAGGGAACGCCATGCTCCAGGCTGCCAGGGTCTTCGATGTAAAGGGAAGCCCCGTTCAATGCGAGCGCCACGGCCACGGCCACATCAACAGCACCTATCTTTTGGTAACTGATGAGGGACATTCCTATATTCTGCAAAAAATCAACCAGCATGTGTTCAAGGATGTTCCCGGCCTGATGCACAACATCGCCTTGGTGACCCGGCACCTGCGCCAGGCGGACCCCCGGCCCCGGCA
>JARKQO010000077.1 GCA_029974855.1 Eubacteriales bacterium | reverse complement strand
CGGTACCGCGGCCTGGAACTACCATGTGATCACCCAGCATATTCTTGGCATCAAGCCGGATTACGACGGCCTGCGCATCGATCCGTGCATCCCGGCGGATTGGACGGAATATACGGTGCGCCGGGCATACCGTGGCGCGGTGTACCACATCCATGTGCGCAACGAAAGCCGCGCCTGCTCCGGCATACGCTCTATTTTGGTGGACGGCGAGCCCGCCCATGGCACGTTGCTGCCTTTGTTTGAAGGGGGAGAGCACCGGGTGGAGGTTGTGCTGTAGCGCGTTCCAGGCAACGCCTTCCCAGACCGGGCGAAATGAGAAAAAAGTGAACATTGTAGCAAAAAGATTTACCTTTGCGTTGATTTTTCGTGAAAAATATAGTATATTGCGTATATCAAACGTTTTCGTGGTGCGTGACCATAATGACCAGAAACGAAGGGATGAAAAATGGCCGTAACGATCCGTGATGTATCCAAGCTTTGCGGATTGTCCGTATCCGCGGTTTCCAAGGCGCTGAACAGCTATCCCGATGTGAGCGAGGAAACGCGCCAACGGGTGCAAAAGGCCGCGCTGGAAATCGGCTACCATCCCAACGCCATTGCCAGGGCCCTGAAAACCAACCGTACCTATAACCTGGGCGTCATTTTGGACGACGAAATGCATGACAATCTGCTGCACACCTATTTCATTACCATCCTCAACGGCTTCAAGCAGGAGGCGGAGCGCCAGGGCTATGACATCACGCTGATCAACCACAACATCGGCGGCCAGCGGCTTTCCTACCTGGATCATTGCCGAAACCGGAATGTGGACGGGGTGTGCCTCCTGTGCGTGGATTTTTTCGATATGGAGATCCAGCAGCTGGCGCAAAGCGATGTATCCTTGGTCACCATCGATCACCTTTTCTCCGGCAGGGACTGCATTCTCAGCGACAACAAGGCAGGCATGCGCGACATCCTTGGCTATGCGCTGGAGATGGGGCACCGCCGCATCGCGTTCATGCACGGCACAAATTCCAGCGTCACAGACGCCAGGCTGTCCGCCTTTTACGAGTTCATTCACCAGCACGGGCTGGAAATCCCGCCGGAGTACGTGGTCCCCAGCCACTACCACAGCACCAGGCATGCCTTTGAGGATACCAAGAAGCTGCTGTCCTGCCGGGAAATGCCCACCTGCATCCTGATGACGGACGACTATTGCGCCCTTGGGGGCATGGAGGCCATTCAGCAGGCTGGGCTCAGCATCCCGGAGGATATCTCCATCATTGGCGATGCCGGCATCGCGCTGATCCAGAAAATCCGCCCCCGGCTGACCACCTGGCGGCAGGACGGCCAGGAAATCGGCCGTATGGCAGCCATACGGCTGCTGAGCCGCATCGAAAATCCGAAGGAGCCCGCGCAACGGCCCTATGTCGTACCGGGAGAGCTGATCCGTGGCGAAACGGTAAAGCGCATCCGGTCATAGGGGCGATCCGCTCCGCCCCATGGACGCGCGCAGGACAATTTGCCCTCCCCACTCGCCTGATGAGTGGGGAGCGTTTCACAAGGAGGTTTCCATGGAACAGTACCATTTGCCGCTTTCCACCATGAGCCCCGCGGCCTTGGCCGGGGAGCCGCCAATATCCCGCGTGGGGCTCAACCAGCTTGGATACAGGCCGGAAGATGTGAAGACCGCCTGTGCGGTGGATGCGCTGGGAGCTTTTCAGGTGCTGCGCCATCCCGGGGGAGAGGTGGTGTATGAGGGTCAGCTTGAGCCACCCGCAAAGGACCCCCTCAGCGGCGATGTGGTCGCCCGTGCGGTTTTTTCGGAGCTTGCCCAGCCGGGGACCTATCTCCTCCGCACCTCCGGGGGAAGCAGCCTTCCCTTTTCCATCGCGGAGGATGTGTACCACGGCGCGCTGGCCGCAACGCTGAAGTTCTTCACGCTCCAGCGCTGCGGGCAGGCCCTCACCGAGGCCGAGGCCGGCAGGCACGCCCACGGCGCGTGCCATACCCGTGAGGCGGTGGTCTATGGGACCGACATCAAAAAGCACGTGTGCGGCGGCTGGCACGACGCCGGCGACTATGGGCGGTATGTCTCGGCCGCCGGCAAGGCCGTGCTGGATTTGCTGCTGGCACAGCGGGATTACCCCCGGGTCTTTGGCGGCGCGTTGCTGGACGAGGTGCGCTATGAGCTGGACTGGCTTTTGCAAATGCAGGACGAAGAAACGGGCGGCGCATACCACAAGCTGACCAGCATGTCCTTTGAGCCGCTGGATGTGATGCCGGACGGATATGCGATGCCGCTTTACCTGTCCCCGGTGTCCGCCACAGCCACGGGGGACTTTGCCGGAATGTGCGCCTATGCTTCTCTGTTTTTCCGGGAATCAGACCCCGAATATGCCGAGCGCCTTCTAAGGGCGGCGGAAAAAGCGTATCAGTGGCTTGTCTCCAACCCGGAGGCGCCCGGCTTCACCAACCCTCCCGGCGTCGTCACCGGCGAATACGGCGACGGGGAGGATGGCGACGAGCGGGCGCTGGCGGCGGCAGCCCTATACCTGGCAACAGGGGAGGCGAAATATCAGCAGGACCTTCGCCCGCTGCTTGGGAAAACGACCGGCATCGGCTGGGCCGATATGGGCTTGTATCCTGTGCTGCTGTATTTGCAGACCCCGCCGGCCCACAGGGATGAGGAGCTATATGCCAGGGCGGAGAAGGCGCTGGTGGAAAAGGCCGCGCATCTGGCGGGGATCGCCCGAGGGGATGGCTACGGGGTGTCCCTTGAGAGCGCGGACTATATCTGGGGGAGCAACATGAATGTGGCCAGCCATGGCGTGGTGTTCCTGCTGGCCCATCCTTACCTGAAGAATGATTCCCTTTTGCAAATGGCCCAAAACCAGCTCCATTACCTGCTGGGGCAAAACCCCAACGGGATCAGCTACGTAACGGGCTTTGGCGCCCATTGCGCGAAGCGGCCACACCACCGGCCGTCGGTGGCGGTCAGGGAAGCAATGCCCGGCATGCTGGTGGGCGGGCCCAACGCGGGCTTGGAGGACGGCATCGAGTATGCCCGGCTGAGCCAACTGCCTCCGCCAAAACGGTATCACGACCACTGGGACGCGTATGCCTTAAACGAGGTGGCCATCTATTGGAACAGCCCGCTGGTATATCTCCTGGCGGCATTCCAGTAAACCGAGGAAGCAGCCCAAGGCCCGCCGCACAACGGATTGCGGCGGGCTTTTCCCATGGAAAGCATCACCTGACGAAATTTGAACCCCCGGCACAGGTATGGTATAATGCTGCAAACCCGCCGGGGAGAGCTTTGGCAAAGCCCACGGCCATGGAGTAGAAAAGAGCAACAGGAGGAACGCCGGAATGAACAAGGTGAGGATTTTCGACATCAAGGGGATGGAATTTCCCGCCGGGCGCTGCACCCGGGTGATGCTGGGGGAAAACGGGGCCATCCACGGGGAGTATTTCTGCCAGGGCTATGTGGTGATCTATCCCGGCGGCTCTGTGCCGGAGCATGAGCACGAGACGGTGGAGTCCTATACGGTGCTTCAGGGAAACGGTCTGATCACCGTGGATGGCGAAACCCAGCCCATCGGCCCCGGGGAGATGGTGTACATGGAGAGGGGAAAACCCCATAGCTTACAGAACACCGGGGATACGGACATGCATATGATGTTTGTGTACGCGCCTCAAATGGTGGTGGATCACTGGGCCCGGGAGGCCGGCGGCGAGCTGTCATAAAGGATTTCCTTCCATTCCCATTATTTTTTCTTGACATTGCAAACGATTTCATAGTATCATGCCCTCAAAAGCAGAGGGGATGAAAACCCAACATTGGGAAGAAACGAAAGTGGGGATGGAATGGAAGAAACACTTGAGCAGATGCGGCTGTGCGGGCTGTTGCCCTGCCTGGAGGCCGAAACCCTGTCCGCCTTGCACGCCGCCTCCCAGGCGCTGCGGGACGCCGGTTTTCCCTGCGCGGAGGTGACTTTTACAACGGCCCTTGGGGAAGCCCCGGCATGGAAGGACTTTTTCACCCATCAGCCTCTGGCCCTGGGAGCCCGGGTGAACACCGGCGAGGAGGCCGCTTGGGTCCTGTCCGTTGGAGCCCGCTGGGTCACGCTTCCAGCCGGGGAAACCCCACAGGGGCTCCAAGGGAAGGAAAATGTGTTCCAGATAGCCGGTCACAGGGACGATACCCCAAAGACCAAGGAAAAAAGCCCGGCTGTGCTATGCTGCGAAGCGGGGGACATAGAGGCCGTCCTGGGCGAATGGCCCCAGGCGCAGCTGCTGGTAGCGGGTTGCACGGAGGGGGAGGAAAGCAAGGGCTGCCTCGCCCGGCCCCAGGTGGTGGCCGTCCGGGTTCCGTTGCGGGTACAGGAGGCCCTAGCCCAAAGTCAGGCCATGGCACTTCGGCAACAGTGGGGGAATCTTCTGGGCTTTTCCCTGGCCCACGTGGGCCTCAACGCCCAAAACGAAGGGGAAGCGGAGGAGACGGCCCGGGCTTTTTCCCTGCTGCTGGGCATCCCCTATGTACCCGGGGCCGCGTCCCATTACGCGGGCACCATTTTGGAGGTCATGAAGGAGCCGGGCAGGGGAACCCACGGCCATATCGGCATCCTGACGGATAACCTGGAGCGGGGGATGTATTTTGCTCGGCAGGTTGGCTTTTCCTTTGACCCGGCCAGCCGCAAAAACGATTCCTCGGGGCGTGCGGTCCTGTATTACCTGGACCGTGAAATCGGGGGTTTTGCGCTACATCTGTTGCAAAAGTAAGGAGGTTGTCTCGGTTGAAAACCAAAATCGCTTGTTTTGCCGCTTCCCGCTATTGGAAGGATTCCAAGGAGCTACAGGGTGTTTTTAAGGAATTTTCTTTGGGGTTGCAATCGTTTGCGGCCCACTGTGATCTGGTGGTGGACGGCCAGGGGGCGGAGGACCTTTCCCCGGAGCCGGGGAGCGTGCTGGTGATCATTCCCATGAGTGGAGCCGTGCAAAAGGACATTCTGCGGGCTGCCGATCAGTTTGACGCGGTGGTGCTCTACCCGGGGTACATGGAGGGCAACGCCAGCCAAGAATCAGCGGGGCTGATGGTGAAATACAATGCCGCCCCGACCTTGATGGACAGCTGGGCCGTGCTGAGAAAGCGTCATCCCAAGGCCCTGTTGGCCTTAAACCGGCAGGAGCTGGCCCATTCCCTGGCTATGCTGCGAGCCTACCAAGGCATGAAGGGCAGCAGGCTGCTGCTGATCGGGGAGCCGGAGCCCTGGGTCATCAGCGTCAGCCGCGACCTGGAGGACTACCGGAGGTTTGGGATCGAAATCGTGCAGATTCCCCAGCAGGAAGTGGCGGAATGCTACCGGCAAACCACCGACGAAGAGGGCCGCCCCTACTATGAAAAGTACCACCAGGGGGCCCAAAGCTGCCAGGAACCCACCCAGGAGGATTTGCAAAATGCCGCCCGGATGACCGCCGCCCTGCTGAAAACCCTGGAAAAGCACCAGGCGGACGGCTTGGCCATCGCCTGCTTCGATTTGCTGTCCTTGGGCACCACCTCCTGCTTGGGCGTAAGCTACATCAACGATTGCACGGACAAGGCGGCGGCCTGCGAAGGGGATTTGGACAGCGCGGTCACCATGCTGATGCTGAAGCGCCTCAGCAGCACCAAGCCCTGGATGGCAAACCCGGGCCTGCACCCGGGCGGCGTGGTGAACTTTTCCCACTGCACGGCGCCCCTGGCGGTCCAAGGGCAGCAGGATTGCTCCTTCATTCTGCGCAACCACCACGAAAGCGGCATCGGGGCCTCCCTCCAGGTGGAGCTGCCAGACGGCATCCGCCTCACCGCCTGCCGTATCTCCGGCGTATGGGGCACCTACACGGCCCAGCTGGCCACCGGCAGCATAGGCCCTCGGGAGGAATGCTGCCGCACCCAGTTCTACGTGCGCTTTGACGATTTTGACCGGTATCTCAAGACCGCTTTGGGATGCCATCAGGTGTTCTGCTTTGAAGATGTGATGAAGGATTTTGCCCTGCTGGCGGAGTGGATGGGCCTGAAGCCAGAGGCGCCGTAAGGGAACCCGTTTCCTCTTTTGCGGTCGGAATACAAACCTTTGCAGAACTTTCCGCTCATTTCCCGAATTTTTGTCCACTGGCTTGACTGGCTTCTAACAATGTGCTATACTAACTGTAATCATTCATGAAGAAGCATTGGGATAGGATTTTTGTGGGAGCTGGGAAGAGGGAAGCGCTACTTTATTTCTATGTTTTTGCAAACGATTGCAATGACGGCTGTTTTGCGGGGCGCGCCCCGCATCAGATAAAAACAAAGTGGAGGGAATTGATCAAATGAAAAAGGTTCTATCACTGGTTCTCATGCTGGCGATGCTTCTGACCGTTACCTCGGCGTTTGCGGCGGGAGAAACCATCAACGTGGGCTGCCTGCAAGACATCACCGGTCCCACATCCAGCCTTGGCAACATGGTGACCGCGGGCGCGCAATGGGCCGTGGACGAGATCAATGCGGCCGGCGGCGTGAACGGCAAGCAAATCAACCTGATCGTGTATGACACCAAGGGCGACGTGACCGAGGCCATCAACGCCTACACCCGCGCCGTGGCCAGCGACGGCGTCAGCGCCATCGTGGGACCTCCCGTGGCCAACATCGCTTTGGCCATCGCGCCGGAGTCCGAGAACAACGATGTGCCGATCCTGGGCTTTGCCATTGACACTAAGTGCCAGATCAAGGCCGACGGCACCCCCTACAAGAACATGTTTGCTTTCCAGCCCAACGCCAACCAGCAGGCTACCATCATGGCCAAGTACGCCATGAAGAACGGCTTTAGCAAGTTCGGCGTCATCTACAACGAAGGCAACGCCTATTCCGTGTCTCTGCAAGCCCCCTTCATTGAGACCGTCACCGCCGCCGGCGGCGAAGTGGCCAAGACCGTGACCT
>JARKQO010000025.1 GCA_029974855.1 Eubacteriales bacterium | reverse complement strand
GATTGGTTCCACTGGACGGGCATTACCCCCGCTTTGGGCGGAAATCTGCCCGCCATCCTGTTGGACGCCCTGGAGGCGTGTAAGGCCAAAGGGGTGACCGTCTCCTGTGACCTGAACTACCGGGGCAAGCTCTGGAGCCGGGAGAAGGCGGAAGAGGTGATGACCGGGCTGATGCCCTATGTGGATGTGCTCATCGCCAACGAGGAGGACGCCAAGGATGTGTTCGGCATTGAAGCCCAGGGCAGCGACGTGATGTCCGGCACACTGAACCATGAGGGATACCGGTCCGTAGCCAGGCAGCTTACGGACCGCTTCGGCTGTAAGGCCGTGGGGATCACTTTGCGGGGCAGCGTCTCCGCCAGCGAGAACCACTGGGCCGGCATGCTCTACCAACATGGCGACGCCTATTTCAGCAAGAACTACCTGATCAAAATTGTGGACCGGGTAGGAGGCGGCGACAGCTTCTGCGGCGGCCTGATCCATGGGATGCTGCGGGGCATGGCCCCCCAGGATTGCGTGGAGTTTGCCGTGGCGGCCTCCTGCCTGAAGCAGACTATTGAACACGATTTTAACCTGGTGTCTGAACAGGAGGTCCTTGCTTTGGCCGGGGGGAATGCCAGCGGCAGGGTTCAGCGGTAGCCTTCCTTGTGCACCACTCTCACCGACTGTACCCACAGGAGTGAAAAGCATGAATAACCGCCAGCGGATATTGGATTGCCTGGATTGCAAGCCCATTGACCGGACATTGGTCTCCCCCTTCATCTACAAGAATTTTGTGAAGGAATTCAAACAGGATGCCCAGGCCGATATCCTCCAGGGAACGGTGGACATATGCCGCCATTTTGGGTTTGATTTGATGCTCCGGGCCCTAGAAGTGGGCTTCACCCACGAGGCCTTTGCCTGCGATACGTATCAGATCGAGAAAATACGGAAGGAAACCAAGGATGGGGCTGAAACCACAATCACCGTCCGCACGCCTGTCCGGGAATTGCGGGAGGTGGTCCGCACAGAGCGCCTGAGCCCCTATCACGAGGTCTTTGCGTATACGGAGCGGCTGATCAAGGAGCCCGAGGATTTGGACGCCAT
>JARKQO010000436.1 GCA_029974855.1 Eubacteriales bacterium | reverse complement strand
GAAAGGAAACGGCCAGGATATGGCCCGCGCTTTCCTCGTCCTCCGGGGGCTTTCCCAGAACCTGGTACTCCACCAGGGCCTCGGACAGCCCCGAGAGCAGCGTCTGCTTGAGCATCTTCATGTGGGAGGAGCCGAAGGCCTCGTGGGGATAGCGCTGAACGGCCTCCCTGAGCCCCGCGATTCCAGGGGTATTCTGCGTGCCGCTGCGCAGGTTCCCCTGCTGTCCGCCGCCTACCAGCAAAGGGCGGAGCCTGTGGCCGTCCCGCACCACCAGGGCCCCCACGCCCCGGGGACCGTGCACCTTATGACCGCTGATGGCGTAGGACTGCACCGCCAGCTCCGCCATGGAAAAGGGTACCCGCAAATACCCCTGCACCCCATCCACATGGATGGCGGCCTGGGGCGCCAGCCGGTCCCTGAGCCGGACCACCTTGTGCAAGGGCATGATGACCCCCGTTTCGTTGCTGACCTGCATCACGCAGATCAGCCGCACCCTGGGGTCCAGCATGCCCTCCAGGGCCGTCAGATCCAAAGAGCAGTCTGTGGTCAGGGGAATTTCCCTGGCTACCTGTCCATGCAAGGCTGCCGCTTCCAGGCAGGCGTTTTTTACGGCGGAATGCTCCGCCGCGCTGTAGAGGATCACCCCGTCCCGGCGCTGCCCGATCATGGCCCCGATAATGGCCAGGTTATCGCTTTCCGTTCCCCCGGAGGTGAACAGAACCTCCTTCTCGGAAGCGCCCACGCTCTCGGCCACCGCCTGCCGGGCAAGCCGAAGCTCCCGCTCCGCGTTCATTGCTGGGGCATACAGCGCGGAGGGGTTCCAATAGCAGTCCAGCATAGAAGTCACCGTGGCGGAAACCACCTCGTCAAAAGGCCGGGTGGTGGCGGCATTATCAAGATATACCAGCATGCTTTGCTCCTAGGCCCGGTACGCGCCGTGGGGCAGATACTTTTTGACCATATCCACCAGCTCGGCGGAGGGTTCCAGGACGATCATGTTTTTATTGGCGTCCTTTTGATAATAAAAATAATACAAATCCGCGCCCCGGTTCAAAAACCAGTTTTTGCGCTTCAGCCCAGGCATGTTGATGAGCTTGCGGAACCCCTCGCTGTCCACCGGCCCAAAGGCCTCCACGTTCTTCACCCGCATGGTGCCCAGGCTCTTGCGCTTTTGGTTGTTGAACACCTGGGCAAAATCCAGCTCGCCGTTGGTAAAGGTGTATTCGTACTCGGTGCGGAGCCGGTCCTTGCGCAAAAACAGCAGCGCCGCGCAGCCCAGGAAAATCAGGGTCATCACAAGCCCGGGGATGCTAAAGCCCATCAGCAGGTTGGAAACCATCATCAGGCCGATGGCACCCGTGATCACCATCATCGTGGTGGCCAAATAGTACGCCGCGTCCCGCAGCCCCCTGCTCTTGCTGACAACGACTTCCTCCATAAAATGATCCATGGCCATATTCGTGCCTCCTTGCTTTTGTCCTGCGGGATATCCCATCCCGTCCGCCGCTTTGCGTACGCCCGCCTAAGGCATCCAAAGGCCCCAATACCCCAAGGAAACCAAAACCCCCAAAATCGCGCCTCCCAAGACCTCCAGGGGGGTATGGCCGATCAGCTCCTTGAGCTCCTCGTCGGAAATGGGCTTCCCGTTGATCAGCACATCCCGGAGGATCTGGTTGATGACGGTAGCCTGGTTGCCCGTGGCCCGGCGCACCCCCGCCGCGTCGTGCATGACGACCATGGCCAGCACCGCGCAGATGGCAAAGGCAGCCGTTCCAAAGCCCTCCAGAAGGCCCACCATCATCGCCAGGGCCATCACCAGGCTGGAATGGGAGCTGGGCATGCCGCCGGAGCCCCAGAAGCGCCGAAAATCCCACTTGCGCTCCAGCGCCCCATACAGCAGCACCTTCAGCGTTTGGGCCACCAGCCACGCCAGCAGGGCGCATAAAAGAACTTCATTCCGAAATATATCCCAAAACGAATGCGCGGTCAAGGGCTCACCTCTTCCCCATATCATCCCAAGGGTCTATGATACAATACTTATTTCACCCGCACAAGCGTTTCCCGGGCTAAAGTCCGGAGGAATTCCCCGGAGGGGCCGAAGAGGGCCAAGGCCGCCTCCGCCCTGCCGATGGCATGCTCCGCGTCCAGGCGGGTTTGCTCCGCCCCAAAGACGGCGGGCCAGGTCATTTTGCCCCGGGCGGCGTCCATCCCGGTTTGCTTGCCCATGGCCTGGGCGTCCCCCAGGATGTCCAGCAGGTCGTCCACCATCTGAAAGGCCAGGCCCAGGTTTTCTCCATATGTCTGCCCTGCCGCCAGTTGCTCCTGCCCCGCCCCGGCCAGCAGCAGGCCCGCCAGGACCGGGGCGGTGATCAAGTCCGCCGTCTTGTGCTTGTGGATGTACCCCACCAGCCGGGCCTCGGGCTGGGCCCCTTCCAGCTTCACATCCAGGGTCTGGCCCGCGATCATGCCCCGCACCCCGGCCCTTTGGGCAATAACCCCCATGGCGGCCAGGGCCTGTACCGGCCTTTCCCCGCACAGGGGCGCGGAAAGCATGGTTTCATAGGCCATGTTCAGCAGCCCGTCCCCGGCCAGAATGGCCATGTTCTCCCCAAATACCCGGTGGTTGGTGGGCTTGCCCCGGCGAAAGTCGTCGTCGTCCATAGCGGGCAGATCGTCGTGGATCAAGGAATAGGTGTGGATCATCTCCAAGGCGCAGGCAAAGGGCAAGGCCTGCTGCCAATCCTCCCGGAGCAAGGCGTAGGAAGCCAGCAGCAGCACGGGCCGCAGGCGCTTGCCCGGCAGCAGCAGGCTGTAGGCCATGGCGCTGCGCAGGGGCTGGGGCACCTCCCCCTCCGGGGGCGGCGCTGGGGAAGCCTCGGTCACAGGGCTTGCGGAGGGTTTTTCCCCTGCCAACAGGGGAAGGGCGGCCAGGGCCTCCTCCACCGCCCGCTGATACTGCGCGTATTGCTCCATGCCCTTACTCCTTTTCCAGCCCATCCGGCTCCAGCTCGTCCAGCAGCGAAGCCTGCCGGGCCACCTGGGAGGGGATGGGTTGCTGATCCGCCCCGCCGTTTTGCTTGATCTCCATCATCCGGGCCTTGGCCTGGGCCAACTCCGCCTGGAGGCCGGCGGAGAGCTTCATGCCCTCCTCGTAGCTTTGCAGCAGCTCATGGAGGGGCAAATTCCCCTGCTCCATCTTCTGGGCCAGGCCCTCCAATTGCTCCAGCCGCTCCTCAAAGGAAACGGCTTCCTTCTTTGCCTTGCTTACCTTCCCTGCCATAGCCCTTGCTCCTTTCGCGCCTGGTCTACCGTAGCCCTGAGCTCCCCATCCCGCATGACCACCCGGATCCCCGTGCTCCTGGGAGCGTCCTCCACGCTTTGGAGCAGCTCATCCCCCTTGAGCACCAAGGCATAGCCCCGGGCGATGGTGGCTGCGGGCCCGGCGGCCCGCAGCTTGGTCTCGCTTTGGGCCAAGGCGTGTTCCCTCTGCATCAGCATGCCCTGAGCGGCGGTTTCCAGCCGGTGAAATAGCTGCTCCACCCGGGAGGCCATGAGCTGCCGTTGCCGCTCGGGGCTGGCCTCTCCCATGCGCTGCCCCAAAGCGGAGAGGGCCATTTCCCGCTCCGTGATCCCAAACCGGCAGGCCCGCTCCAGCCTTTGGGCACATTGAGCAATGGCCTCCAGGAGCCCTTCCCTGGGCTGTACCGCCATTTCCGCCGCGGCGGAGGGAGTGGGAGCCCGCAAGTCCGCCACAAAATCCGCGATGGTCACGTCCGTTTCGTGGCCCACGGCGCTGATCACGGGTTTTTCACAGGCGAAGATGGCCCGGGCCACGGCCTCCTCGTTGAAGGCCCACAAGTCCTCCATGCTGCCGCCGCCCCGGCCCAAAATGATCACGTCCACCTGAGCAAGCCGGTCCATGGCCCGCAGGCCCTGAACGATCTCCTGGGCGGCTCCTTCCCCCTGGACTTGCACCGGGCATAGAAACAGCGGCATGCCGGGGTTCCTGCGCCAGGCCACCCGGGCGATGTCATGGATCACCGCGCCGGTTTTGCTGGTGACGATGCCCACGCCCCGGGGCATCAAGGGCAAAGGCTTCTTCAAAGAGGGATCAAAGAGCCCCTCCTGGGAGAGCTTCTGCTTCAGCCGCTCATAGCGGGCGTACATCTCGCCCACGCCGTCCTGCTCCATGGCGTCGGCGTAAAACTGGTACTGGCCCGTCTTGGCATACAGCCCTACGCTGCCAAAGAGCCGCACCTGCTGCCCATCCATGGGCGCAAAGGGCACCGTCATAGCCGTCTGGCGGAACATGGCGCAGGAGATGGCGCTCTGGCTGTCCTTTAAGGTGAAATACCAATGGCCCGACACATGGCGCTTCAGGTTGCTGATCTCCCCCCGCAGGCAGATGCCCTGGAGCATGGGGTCGGCGGCCAGGCTCCTGCGCACGTATTCGTTCAGCTGGGCCACGGTGAGGGTCAAGGCGGCGCGGCTCATGGCTTGTCCAAGGCCTTTTGGGCTGCGGCCACGGTGTTGTCCATCAGCATGGCGATGGTCATCTTCCCCACGCCCCCGGGCACCGGGGTGATGTATCCGGCCTTTTGGCTCACCGCTTCAAAGTCCACATCGCCGCAGAGCTTGCCCTCCACCCGGTTCATGCCCACGTCCACCACCGCCGCCCCTTCCTTCACCATGTCGGCGGTGATAAACCTGGGCTTGCCGATGGCAGCCACCAGAATATCCGCCCTTTTGGTATGGGCCGCCAAGTCGGCGGTGCGGCTATGGCAAAGGGTCACCGTGGCGTTCTCTTGCAACAGGAGCATGGCCATGGGCTTGCCCACGATGTTGCTGCGGCCCACCACCACCGCTTCCTTGCCCGCCAGGGGAATGCCCGCGCTTTTCAGCATGTGCAGCGCGCCCTTGGGGGTACAGGCCACCACCCCTTCCTCGCCCCGCATCAAGCGCCCCGCGTTGATCACATGGAAGCCGTCCACGTCCTTTTCCGGGAGAATGAGGGCCAAGGCGCGGTTTTCATCCAGGCCCTTGGGCAGGGGAAGCTGCACCAGAATCCCGTGAACGGAAGGGTCCCGGTTGGCCTCCCCAATGGCCTGCTCCAGCTGCTCCTGGGTGGTGTTCCCGGGCATGCGCAGGGTCTTGGAGGCGATGCCCAGCCGCAGGCAGGCCTTTTCCTTGTGGCCCACATAGACCTGGCTGGCGGGGTCCTCTCCCACCAGAATCACCAGAAGCCCCGGGGTGCAGCCCCGGGCCTTCAGCGCGTCCACCCGTTGCCGTACGCCCTCCTCCACCTCCTGGGCCATGCGCGTTCCATCCAACAATACCGCTGCCATAGGGCTCCTCCTTCCTTCCCCCTTGTGAGGGGTTTATGGATTCTTTCTTTTGTATCCGTCTTTCCTTCGTCATTTCTTACAGCCGCCAATGCCGCCTGGCACCCAGCAGGGCCACCCCCGCCGCGTTGTCCGCGCTGAACTCCGGCTTCCCAAAGACCACCTCCAAGGGGCTTCCCCCCTTGCGGAGCCGCCGGGCCAGCAGCTCCCGCAGCAACAAAGAGGAGGCCACGCCGCCCACCACCAAGGCCCGGTCCGTTTGGGCCTTCCCGCAGCCTGCCGCCAAAAGCCGGGCCACGGTCCGGGCCAGGAAGTCATACACCTCCAGGGCAATCCGCGACCGTGAAAGCTCCCCTGCGGCGATCCAGCGCCGGCATTGGGCTTCCGCCCCGGAGAGATGGCAGCTGAGGCCGTCCTTTTCAAAGCTTACGGGCAACAGCGCCCCGGCCGGCTCCTGGCAGGCCAACGCCAGCTTTTCCAGCTCCGGCCCCGCCGGGAAGGGCAAACCCAAAGCCACCCCCACCCGGTCCACCAGCTGCCCAGCCTGAAGGTCCAAGGAGCCCCCCAGCAGCGTCAGCCTTCCCTGGTCGGAAAGAAGCAGCTCCGTGGTGCCGCCGCTGAGGTGCAGCGCCACAAAGGGCTCCCCCAAGGGCGGGTTGCCCAGCTGCCCCGCCGCGATATGCCCCTGCTGGTGGGAGCACTCATAGCAGGGCACCCCCAGCAGGCCGGCCAAGGCCTGCGCCTGGCCCAGACCCGCCAGAAACACCGGCATGTAGCTGTCCTCCCCCTCTTTGGGGGCCCAGGAGGCGGCCACGGCGCAAATCCAGGGAGAACAGGGCGCAAGGCGCTCCCCCAGCTCCCGGGCCACCAAGGGAAGCTGCCGCACATGCGCAAAAACGGCCTCGCTTTGGCGAAGGCCGCGTTTTCCACTTTCCACGGGAAGGAGCATGCGCTGGGAAGCCAGCACCCGGCCATCCCGGTCCACAGCCGCCGCCGAGGTGGTATAGCAGCTGGTGTCAAAGCCCAGCACGACCTCCATGGCCTACTCCTTTTGCTTGCTGCGGCCAATGGCGCCCAGCACCCCGTTGATATACCGGCTGCTCTTGGGCTCGCTGTAGCGCTCCGCCAGCTCCATGGCCTGGCTGATGGACACGTTGTCGGGAATATCCGCCCGGTAAAAAAGCTCGTAGGCGGACAGCCGGAGAATGCTTAAATCCACATGGGGTACCCGGGCCAGGGCCCAATCCCCGCTGCTGTGCTCCTCAATCACCTGGTCCAGCTCCTGGGCATGGGCCTGAACCCCGGAAAGCACATCCTCGATGTAGCGCCTGTCGTCCTGGGAGGGGGCCAGGGCCTCGGGCCCGCCTTTTTCTACCATGGAAAGCTGCTCATACACCAAATCCAGGGATTCGTCGTCCGCCTCTCCCCCCGAGAGCCGCTCGTAGAGAAGCTGCATGGCCGCTTGCCTGGCAATGGAACGCGACGTCACTTTCAACACTTCATTTCCTTTTTCTAGGTTCTTATTCTCCCTTGGGCGGGAAAAGCTTGTTGATCCAGTCCTTGATGGCCTTGGTCTTATTGGTGTTGGCCCCGATCATATACCCCACCCCAAAGAACACCGCCACCATCACCGTCCTCCAGAAGCCCAGGAAAAGCAGCAGAAAAGCCAGGACAACGCCCAGCGCGCCCATGGTGTAGCCGCAGGCCGGCGTACCCACGCGGAAGCAGTCGTTCCAAAAACCCTTGCGCTCGTCCATCATTCATTCTCCTTCTCATCGTCCTCCAGAGTATCGCTTGCGGGAACCTCCTCAAAAGGCTGGGGCTGGCCCTCCCAGGCCTCCGGATCCACAGGCCCGGCTTCCTGGGCAGGGGCCGCCACAGGCTGGGCTTCCCAGGCCTCTGGCTGAGGTTCGGGCTCAGGAGCCGCCTCGGGCTCGGGAAACACCTCGGGCTCAGGAGCCGCCTGAGCCTTCTGAACCGCCTCGGCGGGTTCCTCCTGCCGGAAAATCCGCTGATGAAAGGGTTCCTTGCCCGGCTTTTCCTCCCCAAGGCCAACGGGCTGCGCCACCGGGGCAAAGCTCTCGGGCACGGGCGCGTTCTGGGCGGCCACGCAAGCGTCCGCAGCTTGCAGATCGGGGGCCAGCATCTCCGCGTTCTTGGCGGGCTGGTTCCCGGTCTCCACCATCACCCGCACCTCCTTCACGTCCACCCCGGAGCAGGAGGTGATATAGTGCTTGATCTGCTTTTGCAAGGCGTTTACCGTCAGGGGGATGTTGACCCCATTGGCCAAGGAAATGCGAATGCCCACCACCACGCCGTCCCGGTTGCGGTAGATGCGGGTGTGGGTCACCTTCAGCTCCTCATGGGGCTCCACGCAGCGTTTCACCATGTTCTCCATGGCGCTCATGGAGATGCTCATGTCCCCGTATTCCGTATGCTGGATGATGAAGCCCCGGTCCCTGCGCCTGCGGAACAGCAAGGACAGGCTGTGGAGGCCCAGGGCCACCAAGACCACCCCGATCCCCACGGCCGCAATCCGCTGCCAGGGCACGAAGTCGCCCCGCAGCAAGCCTTGGATGGTCTGGTCTACCTGGAAGGGGAAGATCCCCAAAGCCAGAATCAGCAGGCACAGGCCAAGAAACAGAATCACCAGCCCTGTCAGGGCCGCAAAAAACCGATCCAGGAATTTGATGTTCATTGGCTCAGCCTCCCAAACACATCCGCCCTGTCAAAAAGGAAAGCAATGCCCAAAGAGGAAAGGCTTCCTCCGCATGGGAATCGCTTTTCATGGGATCAGCCTTCCCCGGGGCCTTCCTCCTGGGGAGGAACCGCCTGGCCGGCCTCTTCCGGTTCCGCCGGGGCTTCCTGGGCGGCCGCGGGCTCCGAGGTGTCCCAGATCACGTGCCCCTGGGGTTCCTGGGGCTCCTGGCCCGCCTTGGGGGTCTTGATCTTCTTTTCGGGCTTGTGCTTGCCCTCCCGGAAGTCCGGGCTGGAAACGCCCTCCAAGGAGGCCAAGGTCTCCTTGTTCTCCTTCTCAAAGCTCACGCCTTGCACATGCACATCCACCCGGACCACATGAAGGCCCGTCATGGTTTCGATGGCCTTGCGCACATTCTCTTGCACGTTCAGGGCAGCGGTTTGAATGGGTGTGCCATACTCCACCATCACATACAAATCCACGGACGCCTCTTCGGAGCCGATTTCCACCCGAACGCCCTTGGTGATGTTCTTATTCCGGCCAAAGACCTCGGAAATCCCCCCGCTGGTACACATGCCCGCGATGCCTTCCACCTCGTTGGCGGCCACGCCGGAAATCACGGCGATCACCTCGTTGGCATAGGTGATGGTCCCGGTGGAATCCTCGTTCTGGTCCAGGGTGAGGGGCAAATTATCCTTCTTGGCAGCCATGGGCTACGCACCTCCTAGGGCTCTGCCTGCCGCTGGGCGGCAGCGCTCATCCAGCAGACAAGTTCAAATCGTAGTATAACAGATTTTGCACCTTCTGACAACCAACGATCCGGCGTTTTAGGGCTGAATGGTCTGGATGCGCAGCTGGTCCAGCTGCTCCTTTTGCACCGGGGACGGGGTGTCCATCATCAGGCAGGTGCCGTTTTGGATCTTGGGGAAGGCCAGCACCTCCCGCAGGCTTTCCGCGCCGGTGAGCATCATCACCATCCGGTCGATGCCGAAAGCGAAGCCGCCGTGGGGCGGGGTGCCGTACTGGAAGGCCTCCAGCAGGAACCCGAACCGGCTCCAGGCCTCCTCCTTGGTAAAGCCCAAGAGGCGGAACATCTTCTCCTGGAGCTCGCTTTGGTGAATCCGGATGGAACCGCTGCCCATCTCCACGCCGTTGAGCACCAAGTCGTAGGCCTTGGCCCGGACAGCGCCGGGGTCCGTCTCGATCAGGGCCACGTCCTCCTCCATCACGTTGGTGAAGGGATGGTGCATGGCGGCGAAGCGCTGGTTGTCCTCGTCCCACTCCAGCAGGGGGAATTCGGTGATCCACAGCAAATCGTAGCGGGCGGGGTCTATAAGGCCCAACTCCTTCCCCAGGCGCAGCCGAAGCTGCCCCATGGCGGTGAGGGCCACATTGCGCTGGTCCGCGATCACAAAGACCGCGTCCCCGGGCTTGGCCTCCAGGGCATCCAGCAAGCGCTGCATGCTGTCCCCTTGCATGGCCTTGGCAAAGCTGGAGCGCAAGGAGCCATCCTCGCTCACCACGGCCCAGGCCAGGCCTTTCACGTGGTAGGTTTTCACGAACTCGCCCAAGGCGTCGATCTCCTTGCGGCTGAGCTTGCCCGCGCCCTTGGCGCAGAGGGCGCAAATGGCCTGCCCGCTTTCCAGGGCCGCTTCAAAGACCTGGAAGCCACAGCCCTTCACCACTTCGCCGATATCAGAAATCTCCATGGCAAACCGGGTATCCGGCTTGTCGCTGCCGTAGCGGGCCATGGCCTCCCGCCAGGTCATCCGGGGCAAGGGCAAGGGCAGGTCAATGTGCAGCAGTTCCTTGAACACATGGGCAAAAGCGCCCTCCACCATGGCCTGGATGTCCTCTGGGTCGATGAAGCTCATCTCCATGTCAAACTGGGTGAACTCCGGCTGGCGGTCCGCCCGGCCATCCTCGTCCCTAAAGCAACGGGCCACTTGGTAGTACTTGTCCAAGCCGGAGAGCATCAGCAGCTGCTTGTAGATTTGGGGGCTCTGGGGCAAGGCGTAGAAGCAGCCGGGCTTCACCCGGGCGGGCACCAGGTAGTCCCTGGCTCCCTCGGGGGTGGATTTGGTGAGCATCGGGGTCTCCACTTCCACAAAGCCCTGGCCGTCGATGTACTCCCGCAGCAGGCGCACCACCTGGTGGCGGGTGCGCAGCATCTGCTGCATGCTGGGACGGCGCAAATCCAGGTAGCGGTACTTCAGGCGCAGGGCCTCCTGCTCCTTGGTTTCTTCCTCAACAGAGCTGGGGGGCGTCTTGCTGGCGTTGAGGATGGCGGCACTTTCGGCCATCACCTCCACTTCGCCGGTTTTCAGCTTGGGGTTCACCGCCTCCGGGGCCCGCAGGGCCACCGTGCCGCCTACCTGAAGCACATACTCGCCGTGAAGGCTCTCCGCCAAAGCGAACAGCTCCGGGGCCAGCACGTTGCCGTCGAAAACCACCTGCACGATCCCCGTATGATCCCTAAGCCACACGAAGATCAGCCCGCCCAGGTTGCGGGAGCGCTGCACCCAGCCCTTGAGCACCACCTTCTGCCCGGCTTCCTTGGCCGTTACCTGTCCACACATATGGGTGCGGTTGTTCATATCCTATTCCTCCTCGCCTGACAGGCGGATGCGATTGCTCAGTTCCTCCGGGGCAACGGCCAAGGCCGCCTCCCATTCCTCCTTGGTGTCCATGTTCCGCAGCTTCACCACGCCCCGGTCTGCTTCCTCGTCCCCCAAAATGGCCATGTAGCGGGCTCCCAGCTTATCCGCGTACTTGAACTGGGCCTTGAGGCTTCTGCCCTGGTGGTCCATGTCCGCCCGGAGCCCGGCTTTGCGGAAGGCCTCCATCAAGGCAAAGGCCTGGGGAGTCAGCCCCTTGTGCAAGCCGGCCACAAAGACCTGGGGAGCTTCCCGCCGGGGCCTTAACAGGCATTCTCCCTCCGGCAGCTGGTCCAGCAGCATCAGCACCCGTTCCATGCCCATGCCGAAGCCCGCCCCGGCGATGGGGGGACCGCCCAGCTCCTCCACCAAGCCGTCGTAGCGGCCCCCGCCGCATACGGTGAGCACCCCGGTCTGCATGTGGGTGGTCACCTCGAAAACGGTCTTGGTATAGTAGTCCAGGCCCCGGACGATGCGGGGATCCAGGGTATAGGATACCCGGGCCAAGGAAAGGTATTGCCGCAGCAGGTCAAAATGCTCTTGGCACTCTTCGCACAGGCAGTCCAGCATCACCGGCGCGTCCTGAAGCTCCCGCTGGCAGGCCTCCTCCTTGCAGTCCAATACCCGCATGGGATTGGTGTGGACCCGCTCCCGGCAGGTCTTGCAAAGCTTGTCCTCCTTAGCCATGAGGTATTCCCGCAGCCTTTGCTGGTAGGTGGGGCGGCACTTGGGGCAGCCGATGGAATTGACCCGGGCCTCCAGGTTTTTCAGCCCAAGGCCCGCCAGCAGCTCCATCACGACGCGGATCAGCTCCGCATCCACGGTGGGCTGGGCCGCGCCAAAGCACTCCATGCCAAACTGGTGGTGCTCCCGCAGCCTTCCGGACTGGGGGGCTTCATAGCGGAAATGGGGGGCGTTCACGTAATACAGCTTCAGGGGCAGCGCCTGGGCATAGAGCCCGCTCTCCAAAAAAGCCCGGACGGTTCCGGCTGTGCTTTCGGGCTTTAAGGTCACGCTGCGCTGGCCCTTGTCCAGGAAGGTGTACATCTCCTTGCGCACCACATCGCTGCCCTC
>JARKQO010000592.1 GCA_029974855.1 Eubacteriales bacterium | reverse complement strand
GAGAGGCGCGGCTTCGACCTGTCCACCTTGAAATTCAGCATCATGAAGAAGGCTCCGGGGGACCAGGCTCCGAGATCGTGAACATCCCCCCCCAGGAGCGCCGCAGGCGCGGAAGGGGGTCGGTCCCTGCTCACACAAGAGAACAGCCAGACAGCCGACAGCCGGAAGGCAGAAGAGGAAAGACATGAAACTGAACATCACCATTGCCCTGGACATCGAGGAGTCCGACGACCTGGGCCAGGTCATCCCCGGCCTGTTCAAGGAGCTGGCCGAGGAATATGCCCTGTTCCCGAAAGGCGCTTTGGGCATGATTGCCAGACACGGGATTGAATCGACCCTTTCCGAAGACGCGGCGGGAAAGCCCACGGGAACGATCAAAATTTCCACGGCCAAGCAGTGACACGCTAGATGTTTTTCGTGGCACAGCGTAGCACGATTCCGGGTGGCCACCGTGCCGGTGACGGGGTTTGCAGGACAGGGGGCGGGGACCGTCCATGTGGACGCGCAAAGTCCTGCCCAGGCCCGACAGAAACGGGCTCATTAGTGGTTTTATGGAAACTTTGCACCGAAAACAGCGGTTGCCTCACCATACCATGGCCAGGACCCAGGAGAAAGCCCCATGAGCATAAAATGCCCCTATTCCACCCTGGCCAGCCTTACAGCTTCGGCCGAGGACCTGGCCGAAAGGACCCTGGGCAACTACCTCCGCGCCTTCCTGCGCGACACCTGGGGGCTCACCGCCAAAGAAGCCCGCAAGGTGGCCCAGCGCCAAACCATGGCCAAGCTGGTTGAGGTGGAAGCCGCTCTAGCCCAAACCGGCACCGATCCGGCATGGCTCCGGACACCGCTGTTCAACCCCGGCGGGCGAACCGCCGTGGACCACATGCTGGGCGGCCACGTCCAGCATATGAGCGCCGACAAAATCCGGGGGTTCATGGAAAAGTACCCGGTGGATTGGAAGGAACGCTGGAAGCAGTAGTGCCCGAGGATGGCCCTCTTCGCGCCTGGCTGCGCAAGAGGGGGCATTCGCGGTGGGAAACCGCACCGCTCAGAACCCGACAATTGCCC
>JARKQO010000549.1 GCA_029974855.1 Eubacteriales bacterium | reverse complement strand
CGGCACCCGGGCGATGAGGTCCGTCAGGCTTTTGGCGGCCAAACCGGGCTCGCTCAGGCACTCGGAACAGGGGTAGATATGGATGTCCGGGGCCTCCAGCTGGACGTATTCGCAAAAGCCGCCAAAGCGCTCAATAAAGGGGGTGGCCCGGCTGAAATTGCCCAAAATGGTCACGTTGCCCCGGCCCTGGAGAAAAGTGCTCAGCAGCTGCGCCCCCATGAGCCCGGATTGGCGGGAGTTGTTGCCCACGTAAAAGAGGCGGCGGCTGTCCGGCGCGTCGGTGTTGAAGGTCACCACCGGGATGCCGGCGGCCACAAAGCGGTCAATTTCGCCCACGTTCAGGGCTCCGGCGGAGTTGATGGCCAGGCCGTCGAAGTCCGCCGGGTTCACCTGGGCCAGCCGGGCCCGGGCGGTCTCGGGGTCCTGGGTTTTGTAGCGGAGCTTCTCCACCACCACGCCGTAGTCCTGCAGCTCCTCCAGGGCCTTGTCAAAGCCCCGGTCAATGTCGCCGTAGAAATCCGCAGGCTCGAAGGGATAGGCCGCGCCGATGCGGATGACTTTTTTGCGGCCCAGGGCGCTGGCCAGCTGGTTGGGCCGGTAGCCCAGCTCCTGGGCAACCTGAAGCACCCGGACCTTGCTCTCCCGGCTGACGCCGTCCCGGTGGTTCAGGGCCCGGTCCACCGTACCGATGGAGGTTCCCGCCTTCTCGGCGATCATCTTTAAGGTTACGCGCGCCATAGCATCATATCTCCTGACGATCTCAATTGCACCCCGCCCGTTTGCTTTTCTGTGTATACTATACCAGAAGATTTTTCGGAAGTACAGGGATTTTTCGTGTTCGTTCACGAAATTTTGCGTCCCAACATATTGGAGTTATTTTATGGAATATGCACAAAGAAGAAGAAAATTTCAAAATAATACGCCAACTATATTGACGAAAAATTGTCGAGGCTCTATAATGATCTCAGTCTGGAGCGTTAAATTTAACGGAAATACACGGTGGGTTTTGGGAGAGGTGAAAGCATTGGCCGAGGAACTCTTTCGCATGGAGGGCATCTGCAAGTCCTTTCCCGGCGTAAAGGCGCTGGATAACGTGTCCCTGTCCGTCAACAAGGGCGAGGTCCACGGGCTGGTGGGGGAAAACGGCGCGGGCAAGTCCACGCTGATGAAGATCATGACCGGCGTGTACCGGGCGGACGCGGGGGAGATTTACATCCAGGGGGAAAAGGTCGTCATCGACTCGGTGGCCAAGGCCCACGAGCTGGGCATCAGCATCATTTTTCAGGAGATGACCCTTTGCCGCCATATGACCGTGGCGGACAACATCTTCATCGGCCGCCCCGCCCGCAAGGGCCCCTTTGTGAACGACCGCCAGATGCACCGGGACGCCAAGAAGATTCTGGATGACCTGGGCATCCGCATCAGCACCTACGCCAGGGTGGCCACCCTGTCCGTGGCGCAGCAGCAGATGGTGGAGATCGCCAAGGCCATTTCCTACAACTCCCGGATTCTGGTGCTGGACGAACCCTCCGCTTCCTTGACCGAGCGGGAGATTCAGCAGCTCTTCGGCATTATCCGCAACCTCCAGAAAAAGGGCGTGGGCATGGTCTACATCTCCCACCGCCTGGAGGAGCTGAGCCAGATCTGCGAGCGGGCCAGCGTGCTAAGGGACGGCCAGTACATCGGCACCCGCAACCTCAAGGAAATCACCATGGAGATATTGGTGAGCATGATCGTGGGCCGCCCCCTGGAGGATAAATATCCCAAATATCAGCGCAAGATCGGAGACATCGCGCTGGAGGTCAGCAACCTGCGGGCCCACAACCGCCTGCCCTTGAACGTGGACCACTTCCACGTCCGCAAGGGCGAGATTCTGGGCATCGCGGGCCTGGTGGGCGCGGGCCGCACAGAGATCATGCGCTGCGTTTTCGGGGCCCACAAGGTAGAGTGCATGGAGGTCAAGATCGAGGGCAAGCCCGTGAAGATCAACTCCGTGATCCAGGCCATCGACCACGGCCTTTCCTACGCCACCGAGGACCGCAAGTACGACGGCCTGGCCTTGGGCCTGGACGTGGAGTACAACACCAACATGGCCCATCTGCGGGCTCTGACCAAATTCGGCTTCGTCAACGACAGGGCTGGGGCCCGCAACGCCGAGAAATACAGGCAGATGCTGCGCACCAAGACCCCCTCCATCCGCCAGCTCACCAAGAACCTGTCCGGCGGCAACCAGCAGAAGATCGTCCTTTCCAAGTGGCTGTGCAACAGCGCCAAGATTCTGATCGTAGACGAGCCCACCCGGGGCATCGACGTGGGCGCGAAGTTTGAAATCTATCAGCTTTTCAACCAGCTCAGCGACCAGGGCGTGGCCATCATCATGATCTCCTCGGAGCTTCCCGAGATATTGGGCATGAGCGACCGGGTGCTTGTGATCCATGAAGGCAGCATCAACGGCGAGTTGGAAACCAAGAAAACCTCCCAGGAGGAGATTCTCTACCTGGCTGCCGGATACAACAAGCTGGAGGCCAAGGCGGCTCTCTGATTTTTTGAGGAGCGTGACCGAGTTATGGAAAAGAAAAACGCGTTTTCCGGTTTTTATGGGAACCTGGGTGTCGCCACCAAGCGCGCCATCTCCTCCATCGTACTTTTGATCGGCTTGCTGGTTGTGTTCGCCCTGCTCCGCCCCGGCATGTTCCTCTCCAGCAAGAATATCCAAAACCTGCTCCAGCAGATCGTTACCTACGCCATTTTGGGCTGCGGTTTGACCTTTTGCCTGGTCTGCGGCGGCAACGACCTGTCCGCCGGCGCGTCCATGGCCCTGTCGGGCATCATCGTGGTGTCCTTGCTGGTGGCGGGCTGGCCCATGTGGCTGTGCATTGTGCTGTGCCTGTGCATGGGGGTGCTCACCGGCATCATGAACGGCTTTTTCATTGAAATTCTCGGGGTGATCCCCATGATCGCCACCTTGGGTACCCAGTGGGTGTACCGGGGCATGGCCAACGCGCTGGTGAACGGCGCGCCGGTGTACACCGTGGACATCCCCAGCGAAAGCGTCCAGAAGATTTTTTACCAGCTGGGCGGCGGCCGCTTCCCCGGGGGCCTGCCCTACAGCGTCGTCATCATGCTGGTGTACGCCCTCATTTTGGGCGTTCTGCTGGCCAAGACCCGCATCGGCCGCCAAATCTACGCCTGCGGCTCCAACATCGAGGCCGCCAAGCTTTCCGGCATCAACGCAGTGGGCACCCGCATGTTCGCCTACTGCATGTCCGGCTTTTCCGCCGCCATCTGCGGCATTCTGGTGGCCTCCCGCATGTCCTCCGCCCAGCCCATGGCCGGCAACGGCTACGAGATGGAGGCCATCGCGGCCGCCGTGCTGGGGGGCATCGCCATCAGCGGCGGCGAGGGCAACATCCTCAACACCATCATCGGCGCTTTGATGATGGGCGTGATTCGCAACGGGCTGAACCTGATCGGCGTCAACTCCTACTGGCAGATGGTGATCATCGGCATGGTGCTGGTCATCGCCGTGGCCAACCAGATGCACCGCCAGCGCAGAAGCAGCACCACAGCCCCGTCCATTTTCCAGCTGCTCTTCAGCCGCGTTTTCCCTTCCTCGTCCAAGGCCTGTTAGTTGCTCCGGCGAGAAACCGCCGGTGACTATAAAAAAAATAGGAGGAACCAACCATGAAAAAACTCATCGTGCTTGCCCTGGCTCTGACCATGATGCTCACCGTCTTTGCATCTCCCCTGAGCGCTATGGCCGAAGCGCCCCAAAAGACCATCTACGTCCTGGTGAAGGTGCTGGGCAACCAGTACTGGTCCGTGGTGGAAGCCGGCGCCCGCAAGGCCGGTGAAGACCTGGGCTGCAACGTGGTCATCGTGGGCACCGCCGCCGAGTCCGAGGTGGAGAAGCAGGTGGCTTTGCTGCAGGACGCCGTGTCCGCCCAGGCTGACGCCATCGTCATCGCTCCCCTGGACCGCAAGGCCATGGTGGCCCCCATCTCCGAGCAGTATGTGTCCGGTATTCCGATCATCCTGATCGACTCCTCCGTGGACACCGAGGATTACAGCGCCGCCTACCTGACCGACAACATCGGCGCGGGCCGCCTGGCCGCCCAGGCCATGATCGACAAGCTGAAGGCCGTTGGCGCTCCCGAGGATAAGGAAGGCTTCATCGCCATCACCATCGGCTCCACCGGTTCCCAGGCCATCATCGACCGGAACGTGGGCTTCAAGGAGTACTGGGATGCCAACGCCCCCGCCAACTGGAAAGTGCTGTGGGACGAGGTGAAGGTCAACGACGGCGACGCCCAGAAGGCCCTGACCTTCGGCCAGGACTTCATGACCGCCTATCCCAACCTGATCGGCCTGTTTGCCCCCAACAACGGCTCCACCGTGGGCTTTGTTAAGGCCCTGGAAGAGTCCGGCCGCAAGGACATCGCCATGGTGGGCTTCGACTTCTCCGCCGAGATGGAAGGCATCGTCCGCAACCCTGATTACAGCGTTGCCACCATTTTGCAGCGGCAATACTTCATGGGCTACGACGGGGTCACCAAGGCCTTCGAATTGGCCAACGGCGGCACCGTGACCGAGAAGGTCGTGGACACCGGCGTTATGGTGGTTGACATCAACAACGTGGATTCCCAGGAAGTGAAGGACATCGTGGGCAGGTAAGCCCGGTATTTACCAAGCTTTACAGCAAAGCCCCCGGAGCCGGAAGGCTTCGGGGGCTTCAGACGATCGACAAAGGGCATGATTTTTGCGCGAAATCATGCCCTTTGAACATATTTAAGAAGAGGAAAATAGAATCAAAGAGAGGAGGAAAAGCTTTGGCGATGCGTTTCATGTTCTGTACGGCGGCGGTGAGGAAGCTCTGCTCGTACATGCCCGCCAAGCCAAGCATGCGGGCATAGCGCAGGCCATGGAGCTCTTTGGCCTCCGCGAAGGAACGTTCAATGGTTTCTTTGCGCCAGCGGTAGATTCTCTTTCCATTGGGTGTTTTGGTAAAGGTATCTGCCTTATCCAGATCATTCTG
>JARKQO010000547.1 GCA_029974855.1 Eubacteriales bacterium | reverse complement strand
CCCCCGGCGCGCTGGATGTGGTGAAGGATAACATCAACCCCATGTACATGACCGAAGAAGCATATAACTGCGTCTTACGCACCCACGGACACAGCGAACAGGAATATGCCTGGCGCAGCGCGGAGTTTACCCGCTTCAAGTCGGGCATGGACGAAACCCTGCGGGGCGGTTCGGTATTTCGGGAAATCCTCTCCCTTTCCCGGCTCAATCAGATTGTGCGGGATGGCTTTTGCCGTATGCCGGGGCTGTATTTTATGAGAAAAGGCTTTGTGCATCTGGACGCACAGGGCTGCGTTGATATTCTGAATGGTTACATCCACTACCTTGAGGCATTCCCCAATTTTCATCTGCTGATCCTTGACGATATTACGCTTCTTCACTCGGATAACTGCTGGCAATTAAAGGAAAACCACCACCTTGCCATCAACCATTGGAGCGGCCCGGAGCCGGTGATGATCCACTCCGACCAGCTCATTTTGCTGCGGGAGTTCCAGGCGCGTTTTGACAAGCTCTGGAGGCAGGGGGAACGGGCGGGCAGCACCCGGGCCAGCGTCATCAGCATTCTGCGGGACGTGGCGGACAGGGTGGCCAAAAGATGGCTGTCTGGAGGGCCGACCTTGGGAGTGTAAAACAGAGACCGCGTCCCCCGGTTCCGGACCGCCATCCGCAAACCCGGCTTTCAGGCTTGCGCCCCCCCGGCCGGGTTGCTATAATGAACCCGTTCTTTTGTTTCCAGAACGCATGAGAGGAACGCGGGGCATGAAAGAAAACGTGGGGCAATCCCGGGGGGCCGCTTTTGTGGTGCTATCCGCCGTGATCTTCGGCGTGATGCCAGTGTTTGCGAAAATCACCTATGAGGGCGGAAGCAACGGCATCAGCCTGACCTTCTACCGGGCCGCCCTGGCCTTGCCCTTGCTTTGGTTTTTGGGAAAAAAGCGCAGCCCCGGCGGCATGGGCCTGAGCAAATGGCAGCTGCTTCCGCTGCTGCTCAGCGGAACTTTGATGTCCGCCACCACGCTGTTGCTGTATGTATCCTACGCCTATATCCCCATCAGCATCGCCACCACCTTGCATTTTGTGTATCCCCTGGTGGTGGCGGGCCTTTGCGCCCTCCTGTACCGGGCAAGGCTGCGGCCCATGGGGATCCTGGGGCTGCTGCTGGGCTGCGGGGGCATTTCCCTTTTTCTGCCCGGGCAGGAGCCCGGGGGCTTTCAGGGGATGCTGCTGGCGCTGCTGTCCGGCGTTACCTACGGGGGCTATATCATCTCCTTGGGGCGGCCCACCCTGGCGCAAATGCCCACCTTCAAGCTGTCCTTTTACCTGAGCCTGGTGGCCTCCGCCGTGGCGGGGGGCTTTGGGCTGGCAACGGGGCAGCTGGTCTTTCAGATGACCCCCGCCGCCTGGGTCATCACGCTTTTTACGGCTTTGGGCATCACCGTGGGGGCATGCGTTCTGTTCCAGCTGGGGGTTCGCCGGGCGGGGCCCACCACCGCGTCCATGCTCTCGCTGTTTGAGCCCATTACCAGCGTCCTTTGCGGCGTGCTGTTCCTGAGCGACAGGCTCTCCGCCGCGAAAATCATCGGATGCCTGCTAATTTTGGCCGGGCTTGTTTGCACGCTATGGAAAAGGAAGGGAGCGCCGGCCCGGGGGGGCTGATTCCATCGTGATGGTCCTGTTGGCCGGCGCTGCCACAGGCCCCTATGGACAGGCTTCCGCCCGCGATGGTATAATCGGATATACAGGATGGGAGGCGAAACTGCATGGCCAAAAAAACATGCAACGAGCATTTGAACAACAGCGGGGACATGCCGAAAATCTCCGAAATATCCGATCCAAAACAAATCGCAAGGTATGGGGGAACAAAGCTGCTGATCGCCCCTCCGCTGGCTTACGACGAAATCATGAAAAAGGTGCCGGAAGGGAAACTCGTCACGTCCGATGCCATCAGAAACTATCTGGCAAGGAAGCATGGAGCGGATAACACCTGCCCCTTAACCGCCGGAATCTTTATCAACATGGCGGCCAAGGCCTCGGTGGAGCGCGGCGCGGACGAAACGCCTTACTGGAGGACCCTGAAAAAAGACGGCGAATTGAACGAGAAATATCCGGAAGGAATTGACGGACAAAGGCTTCGGCTTGAAAGGGAAGGGCATACAGTGATCCAAAAGGGCAAAGGGTATTTCGTCAAGGACTACCAGAACAGGCTTTTCAACTTGCAAGAAAGCCTTTGAGCCCAATGGCAAAAGGCCGTAACGGAAGCGCATGCAAGAGGCGGTTTTGAGTCAAGATCAAAGCCGCCGTTTGTTTTGCGAAAGCCATGTCCGAAAACAGCCGGACATTTTGCAAAAACATGCTATAATCAAAGCTGCGGCGGGGAGGTGAACACAGTGGAGGGGAACCGTTGCGCCCTGTATGCGGCTTTTCAGGCCAAGGACCCGCGCTTTGACGGGCGTTTTTTTGTGGGCATATCCTCTACGGGCATCTATTGCCGGCCGGTGTGCCGGGCCAAGCAGCCAAAGGCGGAAAACTGCGCCTTCTATTCCACCGCCGCGGAAGCGGAGCAGGCCGGGTACCGCCCCTGCCTTTTGTGCAGGCCGGAGCTGGCCCCCGGTTCCTCGGTAACGGACGCCACTGCCGCCTTGGCCTACCGGGCGGCCCGCATGCTGGAGGAGCACTGCGGCAGCGGCCAAAGCCTGGAGGAAACCGCCGGGCTGCTTGGCTGCACCCCCCGGCACCTGCGGCGGGTTTTAACAGCGGAATACCATGTGACCCCGGTGCAGTACCTCCAAACCTGCCGGTTGCTGCTGGCCAAAAGCCTGCTGACGGATACCGCGCTGCCGGTGCTGGAGGTGGCGCTGGCAGCGGGGTTCGGCAGCCTGCGGCGGTTCAACGATGTGTTCCAAAAGCGCTACCACCTCTCCCCCACAGCGCTGCGAAAGGCAATGGGGCAAGAAAAGCGCGGGACCGGCCAAATCACCCTGGCTTTGGGATACCGCCCGCCCTACCGTTGGGAGGAAATGCTGAACTTTCTGGCGGGACGGGCCATCGCCGGGGTGGACCGGGTGCAAAACGGCGAATACCTGCGCACCGCGCGCTTGGTGACCGGAGAAGGCAAAGCTGTGCACGGCTGGGTCCGGGTGGGCCACAGGCCTGAAAAGCATGTGCTGAGCGTTACGGTCAGCGAATCCTTGCTGGCGGTGTTGCCCCAGGTATTGGCCCGGGTGCGGTACCTGTTCGATTTGCATTGCGATCCCGCTGCGGTTTACGACGCCTTACAGGGCATGAACGCCATCCGCCCCGGCCTTTGCGTGCTGGGGACCCGGGTGCCC
>JARKQO010000532.1 GCA_029974855.1 Eubacteriales bacterium | reverse complement strand
GTGCTGCCCGGCTGGGAGCCGGAGCGCATGGCGCGGCTGAAGGAGCTTTTTGAGCTGTACAAGGACGTCACCGAGGAGAAGCTATTTGAGAACCTGGTGTACTTCCTGAACCGCATCAAGCCCGTTTGCCAGCGGTACGGCATCCGCATGGCCATCCATCCGGACGATCCGGTCTGGCCTGTGTTCGGCCTGCCGCGCATTGTCACCAGCGGCGAGAAGATTCAGCGGCTGTTGAAGGCCGTGGAGGATCCCTTCAACGGCGTGACCCTGTGCACAGGCTCCCTGTCCTCCAACCCCTTGCTGGACATCCCCGCCATCATCCGCTCCCTGAAGGGGCGCATCCACTTCGCCCATGTGCGCAACACCAAGCACAACGGCCCCGGAGACTTTGAGGAGTCCGCCCACCTGTCCTCGGACGGGGATTTGGACATGTACGAGATCATGAAGGCCCTGTACGAAACCTGCCCGGAGGTGGTGGTCCGGCCGGACCACGGGCGCACGGTATGGGGCGAGGTAGCCATGCCGGGCTACGGCCTGTATGACCGGGCCATGGGCGCTTGCTACCTGCTGGGCCTGTGGGAGGCCATCACCAAGGCCGCCAAGGAGCGGGGGCAATGACCGGGCCGCAGAATATTTTCATGCCAATCCGCAAAAACCCTTGCAAACAAAGCACCGCTGTGCTACAATAACTCCTGCGGCTTTGGAAGCCGCTGAGCATGCGCAAAAGAGGTGAAAATGCATGAAGGAAAAAATCCATCCTAAATACGGCAAGTCTACCGTTCGTTGCGTGTGCGGTGAGACGTTCGAAACCGGTTCCGTCAAGCAGGAGCTGAAGGTCGAAATTTGCTCCAAGTGCCATCCCTTCTTCACCGGCAAGCAAAAGCTGGTGGACAGCGGCGGGCGTGTGGATCGCTTCAAAAAGCGTTTCAACATGGAGTGATCCGTGTATCAAAGGATGGAGGCGGTTGTCTCCGTCCTTTTTGTATGCGGCGTTTTTGCCCTGGAAAACCAATCCACAGGGATCCGGGCAGGAAAAGGGCGCCCCGCGTCGAAGTGTACCATGTTGTCCTTTCCGGAGGACAACGGAAAGGAATGGAACTGCATGATCAAAGGCAAAGAGGGCCCCTGCAAGCGCGTGGATATTGGCGGACAGGCCGTGATGGAAGGCGTGATGATGAAAGCGCCCAACGCCATCGCCGTGGCGGTGCGCCGCCCCGACCATACCATCGTGGTGAAGCGGAGCCCGTACCACTCTCCCGCTGAAAAGCATAAATGGATGGGCTGGCCCTTTGTGAGGGGCATTGTGAATATGGGCTCCATGTTTTCCATGGGCCTGAACACCTTGCAAGCCAGCACGGAAATGCTGGGCGTGATGGAGGAGGAGCCCAGCAGGTTCGAGCTGTGGCTCAGCAAAAAGCTGGGCAAGGGCATCGACAAAATCATCATGGGCGTGGCCCTGGTCCTGGCCATTGTACTGTCCGTGGGGCTGTTTTTCATGCTGCCGGAGATGTTCGCCCGGCTGCTGAAGGGCCTGTGGCCGGACCCTGGTATGAACTGGGTCATCAACCTTCTAAGCGGCGTGTTCCGCATCCTGATCCTTATTGGCTACATCCTGTTTTGCGCCAAGGTGCCGGATGTGCGCCGCACCTTCCAATATCACGGGGCCGAGCATAAAACCGTCTACTGCCACGAGAACAACCTGGAGCTGACCCCGGAAAACGCGGACGGCTTCACCACCTTGCATCCCCGCTGCGGCACCAGCTTTTTGCTGCTGGTTTTCGTGATTTCCATCGTGCTGTTTACCTTGCTGGGGTACCAGGGCAGCAATTATATCTGGCGGCTGCTGAGCCGCCTGGCTTTGCTGCCCATTGTGGCCGGGGTCAGCTATGAGGCCTTGAAGGGCCTGGCCCACAGCAACACCAAGCTTACCCGGGCCCTGCGCTGGCCGGGCTTGCAGATGCAGCGCCTGACCACCAAGGCCCCCACTTTGGACATGCTGGAGGTGGCCATTGTCTCCATGAACGTGGCGCTCCACGGCATGCCCGACACCGAGCTGACCCCGGAGGGCTACGCGGTGATCCGGGATTACCGGGAAAGCGACCCTTCCTACCGCAAGCCCGCAGAGGAAGAGGAAGCAGCGGCCCCTGAGGAGCCTCTGCCAGAGGAAGGCGCGCCTTCGCTGGGGGCCTGAAGGGCCATGACCATTCGCGAAGCCCTTCCCCAGGCTGTGAGCGCCCTGGAGGCCGCTGGAATCCCCGATCCCCGGACGGACGCGGCCCTGTTGCTGGCGGACGTCACAGGCCTTTCCCCCATGGAATTATCGCTACAGGGCACCCAAGCCCTCACCCCTTGGCAGGGGCGGCGTTTTTCGTCGCTCCTGCTTTCTCGCGCTTCCCGGAAGCCCTTGCAATACCTGCTGGGCACTCAAGGCTTTTACGGCCTTTCTTTAGCTGTGGATCAGCGGGCTCTGATCCCCCGGCCTGAAACGGAAATCCTCTGCGAGCTGGCTTTGGGCCTGCTGCGGGGCATGGAAAGCCCAAAGGTGCTGGATTTATGCACCGGCAGCGGGGCCATTGCCCTGGCGATTCAGCGCCAATGCCCCTCCGCCACCATGACGGCCACGGATTTGAGCGGGGAAGCCCTGGCTTTGGCCCGGGAAAACGCCCACCGGTGCCAAGCCCCCATCCGCTTTTTGGCCGGGGACCTCTTTGCCCCCGTGGCCGGGGAAACCTTCGATTGCATTGTCTCTAACCCTCCCTACATTGAAACCGAGGCTTGCCGCGCCCTCCAGGCGGAGGTTCTTTTTGAGCCCCTGATGGCCCTGGACGGCGGGGCGGACGGGCTGGCCTTTTACCGCCGCATCGCCAAGGAGGCCGCACAGCATCTTCGCCCCGGCGGCGTGCTGTGCCTGGAAATCGGCGATACCCAGGGGGAGGCGGTCGGGGCTTTGCTGGAGGCGGAAGGCCGTTACCAAAACGTGTCCATCCACCGGGACCTAAACGGCCTCCAGCGGGTGGTGGTGGCCTACGCAGCCCTTTTGCCCACGTAGCGCCCCTTTGCGGTTCTTTAGCGAAGCGTAAAGGAGCATTCCCATGTTTGAAAAATTCGATTGGATCCTAGGCCGCTATCAGGAGCTTTCCGAGGCGGTCAATCAACCGGAGATCATCGCGGACCAGGCCCAGTGGCAAAAACTGCTGAAAGAACACGCCTCCTTGGAGCCCTCGGTACGGGCTTACGAGGCCTATGCCCAAACCCTCCGGGAAATGGAGGAGGCCAAGGAGCTGGCGACCCAGCCGGACATGGCTGACGTGGCCCGGGAGGAATGGGAGCGGCTGGCGGAGCAAAAGGAGGCCCAGGAGCATGACCTCAGGCTTTTGCTGCTGCCCAAGGACCCGGACGACGAGCGCAACGTGGTGGTGGAAATCCGCCAGGGAGCCGGAGGCGACGAGGCCTCCCTCTTTGGGGCGCTGCTGCTGCGGATGTACCAGCGCTACGCCGAGCGCCACCGGTTCCGGGTGGAGCCGGTGAACTACAACATGACCGAGCTGGGGGGCGTGAAGGAGGCGGTGTTCCAAATCCGGGGCAGCGGGGCCTTCAGC
>JARKQO010000511.1 GCA_029974855.1 Eubacteriales bacterium | reverse complement strand
GATAAAACAACCAACTACGGAGTATAAATCTTAATAAGAGAAATCCCTCAATCCGTTATGGATCAAGGGATTTTTTTGGTGAGCCCGGCGGGATTCGAACCCACGACCTTTTGTTTCGTAGTCAAACACTCGATCCAGCTGAGCTACGAGCCCACAACTGATCTTCGGCCACCTGCCAAAATCAGCTTGATTAGTATAGCAGAGCCCCGGGAAAATTTCAAGCCCCTGGGGAGGGATTTTTCCACTTGCGGGGGAAAGGGCTTTTCCACCTGTGGCAGCAGCGCCTTTTTCCGCTTCCGACCCTCCTTCTCTCCCCCCCTCATTCCAGCAGCTCCCCCAGCGCGATCTCCACCGCCTCCCCGTGCATGGTATGCCTCACCACCCCGTCCACGGCAACGGCGTCAAAAAATGGGTCCAGCGCATACCCCTCCAGGGGGCGGGAAATCCCCTCCTCCGTACCAAGGGTAAGCCGCCAGCGGGGCTCGGCCCCTTGGGGAGGCGCAAAGCCCGCCTCCGCCTGCCCCGAAACCCGCATGGCCGCCAGCCGCTGTACCAGGTTGTCAAAGGTATCCACGGCAATGGTCTCCCCGTTCAGGGTGGCCTGTACATCGTATAGGATGTTCCCGGCGGGGTCGGTGTCCAGCTGGTTGTTGGGCAGCACCCGCTCGGTCTTTTCCTTGCGAAGCTCCAGGGTCCGGCCCCGGATGAAAACGGACAGAGCGGCCACCTCCCCCGGCCCCATATCCGCCGGGTACTTGGAAAGCAGCCCCTCCAAGGTGGTGTTCACAAAGGCCTCCACCAGCACGCTGCTGACGTCGTAATACCGGCCGCCGTACTGGCAGGTGTAGAAAAAATCCCCGGCCTTCTCCCCCAACACGAAGACCAGGATTTGCTCCGGCGCGACGCCGGGGACCAGCGCCCCCGCCTCATCCACTTGGTCCATAACCCCTTCCCGCTGGTGGACCTCCACCTCCGCCAGGGGACCCTCATAGCCGTAGTCCCCCCTGTTTTCCCGGTTGTTGTCCTCCCTGGGGGCCCCCAGGCGGTACTGGGCGGCGGTGGTCAGCCAG
>JARKQO010000495.1 GCA_029974855.1 Eubacteriales bacterium | reverse complement strand
TCCTTCTGGACCAAGACCTCCATGTACGCGGCCTTCCTCATGGGGGCCTGCCTGCAGCTTTTCGCGGGGCGGACGGTGCCGCTGTGGTTTTATCCGGCGGGGCTGCGGGCCGTGGCCCAGGCGCTGCCCTTCCGCTTCATCACCTTCGAGCCGCTGGCCATCTACCTGGGGCAGTACGACACGGCGGGGGCGCTGCGGGTGATCCTCGTCCAGATTGTATGGATGCTGGGGCTTTTGGTCCTGGAACGGCTCCTGTGGGGGCGCATCCAGAAACACCTGGTCGTCCAGGGCGGCTGAAGAAAGGGGGCGCGGCATGGAATATTTGCAATTGTACCTGGAATTTTATAAAATCAAGCTGAAAACCATCGCCCAATACCGCAGTTCCTTCTTTATGACCATGTTTTCCAAGGGCATGAGCTACCTGGCCAACATCGTCACCATCTGGATCATGATCAGCGCCTTCCAGACCATGGGGAGCTGGAACGCCTACGAGGTGCTGCTGCTCTTCGGCCTGAATTCCGCGGCCTATGCCCTGGCGGGCTCCTTTTTCTACCACATCACCACCTATCTGTCCAAATGGGTGCGGGACGGGACCATCGACGAGATCCTCACCAAGCCCCTGAACCCCTTCCTCTACCTGGCGGCGCGGCTGTTTTCCACCGGCTATTTCGGCACCATGACCGTCTCCCTGGGCATCATCGTGTTCAGCCTGCTCCGGCTGGGCGTCGCGCTGTCCGCCGGGAAAATACTGTTCCTGATCGCCGCCATCCTCTCCGGCGGCCTCATCACCGGCTCCATGATGCTGATTTTTTCCGTCCCCTCCTTCTGGATGGTGGAGATCAGCGCGCTGCGCAGCCTGTTTTTCGGCAGCCTCAGCGGCTATGTGGAGTATCCCATCACCATCTTCCACGAGGCGGTGCAGGTGCTGCTGACGGTGGTGCTCCCCTACGCCTTCGTGACCTTCTTCCCCGCCCTGTTCATCCTGGGGAAGGCGGATTACTCGATTTTCCCCGCCTGGTTTCAGTTTATCTCCCCCCTCGTCGCCGCGGTCCTGTTCACCTTTGCGTACAAGTTTTGGTTTTACGGGCTGCGGCGCTACGACAGCACCGGCACGTAAGGGAGGCAGCATGGCTTTTATCGAAGTGGACCAAGTCGTCAAGGATTACAAAATCTACGGCAAGTCCAAGGGCTTCTGGAACACGGCGAAGTCCCTCTTCGCCCGCCCCTACACCCTGAAGCGCGCGGTGGACCATGTGAGCTTCACGGCGGAGAAGGCGGAGCTCATCGGCTACATCGGTCCCAACGGCGCGGGGAAGTCCACCACCTTGAAAATGATGTCGGGCATCCTCCTGCCCACCGCCGGGAGCATCCGCGTGGGCGGGCTGGAGCCCTATCAAAACCGCCGGGAGAACGCCCTTCGCATGGGCGTGGTCTTCGGCCAGCGCAGCCAG
>JARKQO010000492.1 GCA_029974855.1 Eubacteriales bacterium | reverse complement strand
TCCGACTTTTATCAACTGGAGCGGATGAAGACCCGGGTACCGGGCCTCGTGGTTTACAACGGCCTTGATGAAATGTTTCTGTCCGGCCTGGCGGCGGGGGCGGATGGGGCTATTGGCAGCACCTTTAACATTATGCCCAGGCCGGCCATTTTGCTGCAAAAGGCTTTCCGCGCGGGCGATATCACCGGAGCCCAAGGGATTCAAGCGGACATGAACGCGATGATTGCCGTTATTGTGAAGGTAGGGGTTATGCCCTCCATCAAATCCTTGCTGCGCCGCAAGGGCATTGAATGCAACGGATGCCGGGCGCCGTTCACCAATACCACGGCCGAACAGGACCAGCTGCTGGCCCGGACCTACGACGAATACATTGCCAAATACGACGGGTAATGGCCCATATTCCCGGTATCGCGAAGGGTTTTCGCCTTTGGGCATGAAGGAGGCTGCCATGACATACTGCATGAAGATCATAGACCGGGAAAGCTGTGACATTTTGGTGGCGGGGGCAGGCGTCACCGGTTGCTGCGCGGCCCTGGCGGCCGCGCGGCAGGGGGCCAGGGTGCTGCTGGTAGAAAAACTTCCCTTTTTGGGGGGGAATATGACAGGCGGACTGCCTTGGCTCGGCTTTCACGCAGGGTTGACCGGGGAGCAGGTGGTTGGCGGCATTCCCATGGAAATGATCAAGTCGTTGCAAAAGCAAGGGGCCGCCACTGATTTTGTATGGGATCCCATCGCCGGCAGCGGCGTGGGTGTGAATGGCACCATGCTGAAGCTCTCCCTGGGCCGTATGGTGCAAAAAAGCGGCTGCGGCATACGGTTGCACACTTTGGTCAGCGGGGTGGAGGGGCATGGCGGCCAGGACCTGTCCGTGTACTGTATCAGCAAGCAAGGCTGCGCGGAGATCCGCTGCAAAGTGCTGGTGGATTGCACCGACAGCGCGGACGCCGCTGTTTTGGCCGGCGCCGGGTACGCTTCGGGACGGGCAAGGGACGGCAAACGGCAGGTGGCCTCGCATGCCATGGTTTTTGGCGGCATTGATTTTGGGGAGATGCTTGCCTATTTTGATGCCAACCCGGACCAGATACGCCCCTTCCCCCTGGCCGGGGACACCCTCAAGCGCCTGGTGGCCCAGATGCACACAGCGCCTCTTTTTATCCTGGGGGCTTTTTCCCGGATCATTGAGGAAGCGCGGCAGGCGGGGATTCCCTATGCCCGCAAGCAGCTGATCGGCGTGGCCTACCCCCCTCAGCGGGAGCTGATGGTGGTTGCCAGCCGCGTGGAGGATGTGGACCCAAACGATGTGCGAAACCATACGGCTGCGGAGCTGGAAGGACTGGATCAGACCGATGGCATTTTGCGGCTGATGCGGGCCTATCTGCCGGGCTGCCGCAATGCGCGCATTGTGTCTGCCGGAACGCAGCTGGGACTTCGGGAAACCAGGCATGTGGACGGGCAATACACCCTAACGGCAGAGGATTTGATGGGGGGCGTTCCCTTTCCGGATTCCGTCTGCAAGGGCGGATATCATCTGGACATTCACTCGCCGGATCATCATGGCTTGGAAACAAGCCAACCGCCCGTATATCAAATTCCATACCGCTGCTTTCTCCCCAAGAAAGTGGAGGGGGTATTGGTGGCGGGTCGCGGCATCAGCGCCACCCACGAGGCGATGTCCTCCACCAGGGTGGCCCCCATCAGCGCGGCCCAAGGGCAAGCTGCCGGCACGGCGGCCGCGTTGGCCGTAGCCAGCCATACGCCGCCCGGTGCGGTGGACGTGGCCCAGCTGCAATCTTTGCTGAGGAAAAGCGGGGCATTGCTGTAACAGGGGCACAACAGGCTTTTTGGACTGATAGGAGGAGTTTGCATGGACTGTGAAACGGCATCCTATGATGTTGTGGTTGTGGGCGGAGGTACCACAGGCGTATGCGCGGCAGTTGCTTCGGCCAGGGCAGGGGCCAAAACGGCCCTGGTAGAGATGCAAGGCTTTCTTGGCGGAAACGCCTGCAACGGGATGGCATGGTATGGCTTTCATTCCACGGGGGATTACCGGCAGGTGGTGGCGGGTCTGCCGCTGGAAATCATAGAGCGGCTGCGGATCATGGAGGGAGCAAGCGCCTTTTGCGAGGACCCGGTTAGCGGCAGCATGGTCCAAGTGAACCCGACGTTATTGAAGCTGGAATGCCTGAAAATGTGCCTGGAAAGCGGTGTGGCGCTCCATCTTCACAGCATGGTGACCGAGGTTGAACGCTGCCGCGCCGGTGAACAGCGCATCATCGCGTATTGCAAAACCAGCAAGACCCGATTCGCCAGCCGCGTCCTGATCGATTGCACCGACAGCGGCGACGTTGCGGTTCAGGCCGGGGCCCAATGGCACAGGGGGCGCCAGGAGGACGGCAAAATGCAGGTGGCGTCCTCCACCCTGCTTGTGGGCGGAATCAACATGCGGGAGGTGCT
>JARKQO010000423.1 GCA_029974855.1 Eubacteriales bacterium | reverse complement strand
AGCTGTCCACGCTGCTGTTTATGGCTGTGGGCTTTTTGAACAACGTGGCCACCGCCGAGGCCATGCGGGAGCGGGAGGCCAAGGACGCGGTCCAGGGGCAGATTTCCGCCTACATCCTGGAGGTGAAGCAGGAAAAGAAGGCCGCCGAATACCCCTACGACAAGGAGCGGGCGCTGCTTACGGCCATGGCGGAGGGGGACAGGCCCCAGGCCAACCGGCTTCTCAACGAGCTGCTGGGGCATATTCTGGTCACCTCCGGCGCGTCCTTTCCCCGGGTGAAGGCCTACATCAACGCCCTTTTGGTGATGATGACCCGGGAGGTGGCCTGGCGGGGCAGCGGGGCGGCGGCTTTGAACCAGCTGACGGTGGAGGGCTTTGTGCGGCTCCAGGAGATGAAGGACATGCCCTCCTTGTGCCGGTGGCTCACCGTCACCATGAACGAGCTGATGGCCTCCGCCTTCGAGTACCGGGACGCCCGGCACGCGGACGCCATCCACCGCTGCATGCAATATGTGCGCACCCACCTGTCCCAAAAGCTGGAGGTGGAGGAGCTGGCCCGCACGGCCTGCCTGTCTCAGGCGTATTTCAGCCGCATTTTCAAGGAAGAAACCGGCCGCACCGTGGGGCAGTTTGTGATGGAGGCCCGGCTGCAAAGGGCCGCCGAGCTGATGCGCTACGACACCCTGAAGCTGGCGGAGATCGCCGCCAGCGTGGGCTTTCAGGATCAAAGCTACTTTTCCCGGGCCTTTCAGCGGGCCTACGGGGTTTCTCCCAAGGAATACCGGAAGGCAAAATGGCAGTCCTAGTCCATTTTTCCGCGAATTTGTGCAAGACCCGGCCCCCGGGATTTGGTATGATCCCCTTGGCATGCAAAATTCGTAATAAAAAAGCCGGAAGCGGACCCCCAAGGGGGCTGCCCGGCCATGGGAGGCTACAGGATGAAAACCATGGAAGTGCTTTGGAACGGTGCCCGGGTAGGCCACAAACGCGCGCTGCCGGTTCTTTCCTTTCCCGCCGCGCAGAAGCTGAACGTCACCGTGAGGGAGCTGGTGCACAGCGCCCAGCTGCAAGCCCAGGCCATCGCCTATGTGGCCGGGCATACGGACACCCTGGCGGCGGTGAGCCTGATGGATTTGTCCGTGGAGGCGGAGGCCTTTGGCGCCACGGTGCGCTTTGCGGACAACGAGGTGCCCGCCATCACCGGCCAGTTGATCGGGGATGAGGAAGCGGCGGACGCCCTGGAGGTGCCGGATTTATCCAAGGGCCGGGCGTCCCTGTGCGTGGAGGCCATCCGCCTGGCCAAGGGGATGGTGACGGACAAGCCCCTGCTGGCGGGGGTCATCGGGCCCTACTCCTTGGCGGGGCGGCTGATGGACGTGACCCAGATTCTCTACGCCTGCTATGACGAGCCGGAGATGGTGCAAAGGGTGCTGGACAAGGCGGCGGACTATTTGATCGCCTACTGCAAGGCCTTCCGGGCCGCTGGGGCGGACGGCGTGCTGATGGCGGAGCCCCTGGCTGGGCTGCTGAGCCCGGAGATGGCCAACGAGTTCTCCTGCTGCGCGGTTCGGAAGATTTTGGACGCGGTGCAGGACGCGGACTTCCCCGTGCTCTACCACAACTGCGGCAACGCCACCCCCGCCATGCTGCCCGAGCTCTTCGCCCTGAAGGCGGACGCCTACCATTTCGGCAACGCGGTGGACCTGGCGGCGGTGCTGGCCAAGGCCCCCGCCGACGTTCTGGTGATGGGCAACGTGGACCCCTCCAGCCAGTTTGCCAACGGCACCCCGGCCAGCGTGCGGGAAGCCACCTTAAAGCTGCTGGAACGCTGCGGCCAGTACCCTAACTTCATCCCCTCCTCTGGCTGCGATATTCCCGCCCATTCCAGCTGGGACAACATCAACGCCTTCTTTGCCGCCGTGGCGGAGGCCAGGGCGTAGGGGAGCGGACTATGGAAGAATTGATACAAGCGGCCCTGGACTGCGGGGCCGCCAAGGCCGTGATCATTCCCCAAAGCCAGGTGGTGCTTTCCACAGAGTTTCGGGACATCTGCCGCAGTGGCGGCTGCGGCTGCTATGGCCGCTGCTGGATGTGCCCCCCGGACATCGGGGACATTGAGGAGCTGATGGCCCGGGTGCGCGACTATCCCAAAGGGCTTTTATACCAGACCATCGGCACCCTTGAGGACAGCTTTGACATCGAGGGCATGTTTGAGGCCGGGCGGGCCCACGCCCAGGTGAGCCAGCGCTTGCAAGACGCCCTACGCCCTTTGCTGAAACCGGGCTTTACCCACCTCGGCTGCGGGGGCTGCCGCCTGTGCGAAGAAGCCTGTACCAAACTCACCGGGGAGCCCTGCCGCCATCCGGACCGGGCCCTGCCCTCCATGGAGGGCTATGGGGTGGACGTGTACAACACCACCAAGGACACCCCGCTGAAATACATCAACGGACAGAACACCGTCACCTTCTTTGGCATGGTTCTGTTCGCGGAGGCGTGAGATGCCCATTCTGACCCTTTGGCAAAATGGACGTTCCCAGGAGATTCCTTTTGACGGGCAGCCCGTCCTCTCCCAGGTGCTGGAGGGGGCGGGCCTTGCCGTGGCCCATCCCTGCGGCGGTCGGGGTACCTGCGGCAAGTGCGCGGTAGAGCTGCGGGGGGCGGTGTCGCCTCCTAACGAGGCGGAAAAGCTGGCCGGGCAGCGGCTGAGCTGCCAGGCGGCGCTGCTGGGGGACTGCGAAGCCCTGCTGCCCCAGGCCGCCGCCCTGGAGCAGATTGAAAGCGCCTTGGGCCCGCTGCAAACCCGGCCCGGAGCCCGGCCCATGGCCGGGGAGTGGGGGGCGGCGGTGGACATCGGCACCACCACCTTGGCCCTGAAGCTCTATCACCAGCCCAGGGGCCTGTGCCTGGGGGAGGCCACGGCCCTGAACCCCCAGACTGCCGTGGCGGCGGACGTGATGGGCCGTATCGGCGCGGCTTTGGAGGGCCAGGGGCCCCGGCTGAGAGAGCAGATCGCCCAGGCCCTGGACCGGCTGCTGCAAGAGGCCTGCGGCCAGGCAAAAATCCAGCCCCTGGAGGTGGAAGCCTGGGTGCTGGCCGGCAACACCACCATGCTCTACCTGCTGACTGGGCGAAACCCCGAGAGCCTGTCCCACGCGCCCTTTAAGGCGGATTGCCTCTTTGATCTGTGGGAGGACCTGCTGGGCCGCCGGGCCTACTTGCCCCCCTGCCTCAACGCCTTTGTGGGGGCGGACATCACCTGCGCTTTGCTGGCCTCGGGGCTCTGCGAAAAGCCGGAAACCGCCTTGCTGTGCGACATCGGCACCAACGGGGAAATCGCCCTGTGGAAGGAGGGCCGGCTCTTTGTTACCTCCACGGCGGCGGGCCCGGCCTTTGAGGGGGCGGGAATCTCCTGCGGCTGCGGCAGCGTGCGGGGGGCCATCGACAAGGTATGGGTGGAGAACGGACGCCTGGGGGCCCACACCATCGGGGAAGCCCCCGCCGTGGGCATCTGCGGCTCCGGCCTGCTGGACGCGGTGGCGGCTTTGCTGGAGACAGGCGAGATCGACGAAACCGGGGCCACTGAGGAGGAGCGCCTGCCCCTTCGGGACGGCGTCGCGCTGCTGCCCAAGGATATCCGGGCGGTGCAGCTGGCCAAGGCCGCCATCGCGGCGGGCATTGGCACGCTGCTGGAGGAGGCCGGGGTGTCCCCGGGGGAGATCGGCACGCTGTACATTGCCGGGGGCTTTGGCAGCCATCTGCGGGTGGCCAGCGCCGCAGCCATCGGCCTGATCCCCCGGGAGCTGGCTTCCAAGGCCAAGGTCATCGGCAACGCTTCCTTGGCCGGGGCCGCTTTGCTGCTGCTGGATGAACGGCGGGTACAGGAAGCCCGGGCTATCGCCGCAGCCGCCTCCCATGTAAGCCTGGGGGGGAACCCCCGCTTCAACGAACGCTACATGGAGGAGATGCTCTTTCCGGCCCAGGAGTAGGGGAAAGGCGAAGAATCCATACAAACCGGTCACGATTTTGCATTCCCATTCTTTTTCAGATTCCTTACAATGTGCGTACAGGAATGGATAGAAAGGATGAGTGGGATGACCCATCGTGACCTTTTCTTTGCCGTAGTCCGGGGCCGGCGGCCCAGGCGGATTCCCTTTGTGCCGGACATTACCGATTGGTACTGCGGGCAGCACCGCACCCCCGGTACGCCGCTGAAATACGGTCCCGGGGTCTTTGTGCCCAGCGACGATCCCATCAAGTTTGAGCGGGGCATCGGCATCCCGGAGGAGTTTCTGGGCCTCAGCCTCCTGGACATCCACCGGAAGTACAACTGGGGCATCCACGTGCACAGCCGGGACTGGTACGAGGAATCCTACGACCCCTCCATCCGGTATACCGAAACCATCCGGGGCGATGTGAAAACCATCGCCTACCACACCCCCAAGGGCACCTTGGACAGGGTGTTCAAGCTGGCGGCGGACGGCAGCTGGGGCCCGGTGGACCATCTCCTGGACGACCCGGAGGAGATGGACATCCTGCTGGAGATTGTCCGGGGCACCCACTTCCGCCTGCTGGACGAGAATATCCGCCGGGATTTGGCCGCCATCGGCTCCTGGGGGCAATCGGACATCGTGGTGAACCGGTCCCCCTTTGGCAAGCTGCTCCACGAATACCTGGGCTTTGAAAACACAGCCTTCTTGCTCTACGACGATCCCCAGGCCTACCGCCGCTTTGAGGAGGTGCAAGCAGCCAAGGACCTGGAGCTGATCGACTTGGCCTGCCAATCCAGCTGCTCCTTGGTGCTGACCTGCGACCACGCGGACGCCACCCTGTTTTCCCCCCACTGGTACGAGGCCTACTGCATCCCCTTCTACCGCAGCGCCGGGGAGCGGCTGCGGGCCGCGGGCAAGCTGATCTCCACCCATGTGGACGGCAATTTAAAAAGCCTGCTGCCTTTGATGCGGCACGCGGGCTTTGACCTGCTGGACGGCTGCACCCCAGCCCCCATGTTTGACTATACCCCGGAGCAGCTGGCGGCGGCTTTGGGGGACGATATGTACGCCTTTGTGGGGGTGCCCTCGGCGCTGTTTTGCGACGGCACGCCCTTGGAGGAGATTTTGGCCTATACGGAGCGGCTGGCCCGGCTGTCCCAGGGCAGGTTCCTCCTCAACGTGGGGGATATCCTGCCCGTGAACGGAAATATGGGGCATGTGATCGCCATGGGGGAGCGTATCCGGGAGATGAACCAAAGGCTGGGGGAGTAAGGGGGAGCGCCCTGGGCAAGAGGGCCCTCAGCGCTCCTCCCCCTCCCGCAGCAGCGCCCTCTTGTACTCGTTGGGGGAAACCCCCGTATACCGCTTGAACACCGTGGACAGGTACTGGGGGGAGGCGAAGCTGAGGCTGTCGGAAATTTCGTACAGCTTCATCTGGGTGTGCAGCAGCAGGTGCTTGGCCCGGGAGATCTTCTTGCCCATGATGTAGTTCATCACGCTGTCCCCGGTTTTTTCCTTGAACAGGCGGGAGAGGTAGCTCTTGTTGGTGTGCAGCTCGTCCGCGATGTAGCTTAAGGAAATATCCTGGGTGTATTCCCGCTCGATCAGGCGCAGGGCCCGGTTCACCAGGTTGTCGTTTTCCGCGTCCTCTGCGAAAAGGGCCAGCAGGCAGGTTTTGAAAAACTGGGACATCTCCCGGCTGCTTTCCATGCGGTTGACGCTTTCCATGCTGACCCCCAGGCTGGAGAGCACCGCCTGGTATTCCCGGCCCTGGGCCCGGGCCACGGCCTGCACCAAGGCCCACAGCCGGGCGTTGAGGTAGCGGAAGTAATGGGCGTGGGCAAAGGAGGAGGGCAGCGCCACCTCGTACAGCTTGTCGATGAGGTGCAGACAGGCGGTGTTGGCGTGGTGGCTGAAATCCTCGATGCACTTGAGCAGGTAGTCCGTTTGGCGGAAATCCAAAGCGGACTTGCGCAGGGCGATGGTGTCAAAGAGAATGGTGCGGCCCTGGCCGTTGACGATGCGCATTTGGGCCGCCTCCCGGGCCTGGCGGCAGGCCGCGCCCATCCCCTCCAGGCCGGAAAACAGGTTGCTGACCCCGATGCTCACGGAGCGCAGCCCGTTTTTCTTGGCCGCCAGCCGCGCGCCCCCGGCGATGCCGATGGCGGAGGTATAGTAGTACAGCAGCGAGGGGTTGTTTTCCACCTGAAACAGGAAGTAGCAGGTATCCCCCCCGGGATAGTAGCGGGCCAGGCATTCCGTTTCCGCCACAAAGGCGGATACCCGCTCCAGCACCGCCTCCTCCCCGGTTGGCAGCAGGGCTTCAAACTCGTCGATCATCACGGCGAACACGCTGGCCGCCTCAAAGCCCGGGGCGGGCCAGTCCGCCCCTTGCAGCGGCGCGCCCCCGGCGGCCAGCCGCAGGGCGTCGTCCAAGGTGTTGCGCTGGGGAGAGCGCACAGGCCGCAGGTAGCCGGACTGCAGCGCCAAAGAGGACAGGAAGGCCGTAAGCTCCTTGCGGGTCAGCAGGTCCTTGATGAAGTAGTCCTCCACCCCCAGCTGCAGCGCCCGGCGGGCATAGGCGAACTTCTCGTGGCAGGATACCACCACGATGGCTTGCAGCGGGTCCTCCCGGCGGATGGCCTCAATGAGCTCAATGCCGTTCATCACCGGCATCTCGATATCCGTCAGCACCAAATCAAAGCGCTCCCGCCGCCAGGCCTCCAGGGCCTGGGCCCCGTTGGTGGCGGTGACCGGCGGGCTGAACCCGAAATCGCTCCAGTCCACCAGGCGGCAGAGGGTCTCCCGGGCGGCGTATTCGTCATCCACCACCAATGCCCGTAGTTGCTGCATCGCTGCTCCTTTCCGAACCGGGGATCTCCTTGCGGATTTTGAACATGATCACCGTGCCCATGCTGGGCTCGCTGCTGATCACCAGGCCCGATTCGTCCCCGTAGCACAGCTTCAGCCGGTCGTTGACGTTGGCCAGGCCGATGCCGGTAAAGCGCTTGCGGGGCACCAGCAGCTCCCGCAGCTTCTCAGGGTCCATGCCCACGCCGTCGTCCCCCACGGTGACGTTGATCCACCGGTCCCGGTCCTCAATCAGCACCTCGATGAGGCCCCTGCCCTCGTTGGGCACCACCCCGTGGATCATGGCGTTCTCCACCAAGGGCTGCAAAATCAGCTTGGGGATAGGATGCTCCCACAGGCCGTCGTCCACCCGGATGTTCACGGTGAACTGGTCCGGGTAGCGGTAGGCCATGATGCCCACATAGGCCTCCAAAAAGAGGATTTCGCTGCGGATGCTCACGCTGTCCCGGGTGTCGCTGAGGGTGGCCCGCAGCAGCGCGATCAAAGACTGGTTGAAATCCCGGATCTCGGCGCTCTTGCCGTCCAGGGCCAAAAAGCTGATGATGTTCAGGGTGTTGTACAGAAAATGCGGGTTGATCTGGTGCTGGAGGGACTGGAGCTGGTAGCGCAGCGCCGTGACCTCCGCGTTTTTCTTTTGCTCCTGCTCCCGCATGATGGTGTCCAAATGGGATTGGAGATTATCCAGCATGGTGTTGAACCCGGTGACCAAGGTGGTCATTTCCTCCGCCATGGGGGAGATGGCCAGCTTGGAGGGAAGCTGCCCGGATTTGAACACCGTCATGGCCTGGTTCAGCTCCTTCACCGGGCGGGACACGTTGCCCGTAATGGCGCTGGACAGGGCGAATACCAGCAGCACCCCCGCCACCCCCAGCAGGGAAACCACGGCCATGATCAGGTATACGCTGCGGGAGAAGGCCCCCCGGGCCACCACCCCCACGATGCGCCAATCGGAGTAGGACTGCACGGCGGAGGAAAAGTACAGATGCCCCTGGTCCTCCAGGCTCTCCGCCTGGGCCAGGCGGGCGGCGTTGGCCAGCACAAAGGAGCGGCTCTGCCGGTTGCTTTGGTTGCCCCGGAGGCTAAAGATCAGCCGGCCCTCGCCGTCCACCACGTAAAAATCGTCAAAGCGGGAGCGGATCAAATCCTGCCGGTCCTCAAACAGCGAGGGAATGGATACGATGAGCAGCACATAGCCGTATACCCGGTAGCGCTGGGAGGGGTCCCGCAGCGTGGAAAAAAAGCTGATCCGGTCCCCGTCTGGGCTGCGGAAGGGGAATTGATGGGGCGCGGAAAAGTGTTCCTCCTTGCCGTCCTCCAGGTACTCGTAGAACCCCGCCAGGCGCAGGGCGTTGTCCCCCTGGGCCTCGTTGCCCAGGTAGATGGGGTTGAGGATTTTCTCCCGGGTGGAAATCAGGTAGCGCTGCTGCAGGCCGTAGGCGTACAGGGAGGACATCCGCTGGGCCACTCCCTCCCCGTCGCCTCCGGCATACAGGGCCGCCGTCAGGGCGGAATCCTCCCGCACCAGGGACACCAGCTTGCGCAAGGCCTCGATGCGGCGCTGCACGGATTCTCCCGCGATCTCCACCGTGTTGGCGGCCAGCTGGTGGTTCTGCCGCACGAAGTAACTCAGCAGGGTAAAGCTGGCCAACAGGATGCACATCACCAGCACCGCCACCAGCACCACCGAGGTGAAGGTCAGCTGGGAGCGGATGGTCCGGAACCGGCCGAACAGCCAGGACAGGATGAATTTTTTGCCCATGTGGCTCCCTCCTTTTGCCGGTGTTGCCGGGGCGGCGGCACATCCCATTATAGCACAGCTTGTCAAAAGCAGGCCGTGGATACGGCCTGCTTGAGGGGGAAGGGGGCGGGCTTATTCAGCCGCCTGATCCTTCATGATGTCCACGTAGTTGTCCGCGGTGATCATCACGGCGGGGGTACGGAAGTCCATGGGAATCTCCGTGCCGTTGAGGAGGTAGTTCATCATGTTCTCAGCGGAGTAGGCGCCCACGTCCACGTAGTTGATGAACGCGGTGGCCTTGAAGGCGGAGCCGCCCTCTTTTTTGAACTCCAGCTTGGCCAGGTAGCCGCCGATGCCCACGACCACGGCGTCCTTGTCCAGGCCGGCCTGCTCCAGCGCCCGGGTGGCCCCCGCGGCGCCTTCGTCGTTGATGGTCATGATGACCCACTTGGCGATCTGGGGATTGGCGGTGAAGATAGCGGCGGCCTGGTTGAAGGCCTCATCCTGGGGGCCGGTGTAGTCCGCCTCAAAGGCGTTGGCCTGGGGCCACTCCGGGAATTCCCGGGCCCAGACTTCCTTTTGGCCCTGGGTGCGCGGCACGCAGGAGGACACGGTGTTGGCGGTCAGGTACAGCACGCCCACGTCGGCCCCGGTCATGCCGTTGGCCTTCACGTACTCGGCGGCCCACTCGCCCACGGCGATGCCGATGGCATAGGCGTCAATGCCCACGAAGGGAGCCAGGAACGCGCCGCTTTCATCCTGAAGGGCGTCGTCGCAGGCGATCACGGGGATGCCGGCTTCCTGGCACTTCTGCACCACCACTTGGGACATCTTCTGGTCCGGCGGGCAGGTGAGGATGCCGCTGGCGCCGTTGGTGATGGCCTCGTCAATGGCCCGCAGGTAGAGGTCGGGGTCCAGCTTCACGTCCACATAGTGGAATTCCTTGGCGCCCATTTCCAGGCTCTTCTCTTCGGCGGCCTTGCCTTCGCCGATGAACCATTGCTGGTCGCCGGACTTGTAGATGCCGTACAGGACGATGTCTCCCTCGGCCAGCGCGGCGGCGGCCATGCCAAGCAGCAGAACCAAGCTGAGTGCCAGTGCCAGGATTTTCTTCATTTCCATTGCCTCCCTTTATTTGTATGGTACTCTCTATGCAACGGTCCGGGCCTTCCCCGGGCCGCGTACATCCTTGGGTTACGCCCTGCGCCGCTGCTGGGACCGCAGGTAGTCGAAGCTCAGGGCCAGCAGCATCAGCCCGCCCTTGGCCACGTATTGCCAGAAGGACTGGACGTTGACAATGGTAAGCCCGGTGCTGAAGCCTTGGAGGATCAGCAGCCCCACAAAGGACCCGGTCAGCATGCCCACGCCGCCGCTCATGGCTACGCCGCCCAGAATGGCCGCGGTGATGCCGTCAAACTCCAGCCCGATGCAGGCCTGGGGTTGTCCCGTGTTCATGCGGGCCGCCAAGATGGCCCCGCCCACCGCCGCCAGCACCCCCATGATGATGAACAGCGCGAAGGTGACCCGGGTGGTGGAGATGCCCGTAAGCCGGGCGGCCACGGGGTTGCCGCCCACGGTGTACACGTTGCGGCCAAAGCGGGTGCGGGTCATGACGATGTAGAACACGATGAACACCATCACCATGAAGAAAATGGGGAAGGGGATGTCCCAGAACACGTTCAGGGTGCCCATCTTCAAAAAGGCCGGGTTGGTGATCAGCAGGCTTTCCCCCCCCGAGAGGATGTAGCAGAAGCCCCGCACGATGGACTGGGTGGCCAGCGTGGCAATGAAGGCGTTGATCTTCAGCTTCGTAATAAAGAACGCGTTAAAGATGCCGATGAATGCGCCCAGCAGCACAATGGCAACCATCACCAGCAGGAAGGGCAGCCCGGCCTTCAGCAGCATGGCGGCGATGATGCCCGCGAAGGCCGCCGTGGAGCCTGGGGAAAGGTCCATGTAGCCGCCGATGAGCAGCAAAGATTCCCCCACGCATACCAGGCCGATGAGGGACGCGCCGGTGAGCACGGTGCGCAGGTTGCGCACGGTGAAGTAGTTGGGGTTGATGCTGGAAAACAGTACCACCATGGCGATCAGGGCCACCAGCAGGCCAAAGACTTCCGAGTGTACCAGCCGCGCCGGGATGCTTTGCTTGCGCTTATCCATGGGCCACCTCATCCTTTTCCGCGTGATCGAGCATTGCGTATGTGAGGATTTTCTCCTCCGTGGCCTCCCCCCGGGGAAGCTGGGCCGTGATCCTGCCGTCCTTGAGCACAAAGACCCGGTCGCACAGGCCGATCACCTCGGGCATTTCGCTGCTGATCAGCAGCACGCCGATGCCCTGGCAGGCCGCCTTGCAGATCATGGCGTAAATCTCGCTCTTGGCCCCCACGTCGATGCCCTTGGTGGGTTCATCCAGCATGATCAACTCCGGCTTCATAGCCATCCACCGGGCCAAAATCACCTTTTGCTGGTTGCCCCCGGAGAGGTTGAGCACCTTTTGCTCCTGGGAGGGGGTGCGGATGCCGAACTCCCGGATGGACTGGTCGCAGAAGGCGGTTTCCGCCTTGGCCCGGATGAAGCCCAGCTTGGTGAGGGTGTGTAAAATCGCCAGGCTGGCGTTTTCCTTCACGCTACGGATGAGGGTCAGCCCTTCCAGCTTCCGGTCCTCCGGGGCCAGGCCGATGCCCTTGGCCATGGCCTCCTTGGGGGATTTGGGGGCATAGGGCCTGCCCTTGAAGGTCATGGAGCCGGAGGTGACGGGGTCCGCCCCGAAGATGGCCCGGGCCACCTCCGTGCGCCCAGCCCCGGCCAGGCCGCTGTGGCCCACGATCTCCCCCGCCCGGATATTGAGGGAGATGTCCCGCAGCCGGTCGTTGGACACATGGTCCATTTGCAAAATCACGTTGCCAATGCTGTCGTTGCGGCACAAGGTGGCAAAGGTCTCCCCCAGGTCCCGGCCCACCATCAAGGTGATCAGCTGTGTGGGGTTGGTTTCGGGGGTGTCCTTCACGGCCACCAGCTTGCCGTCCTTAAAGACGGCCACCCGGTCCGT